>CALIEE010000214.1 GCA_938022485.1 uncultured bacterium
CCTCGAACTTCATTTAACACCTGCCATCGGCAGTTTATAAAATCAGAGTAAATCAGGAAAGAATAAAAATGATCAGTTTTGCCCCTGTTTCTAGTCTAAAAACTAGGCCAACAGCTTAGGCTAGGACTTCTCTGTCTTGAATTAGAGTATCTAAAAGGGAAAGATTGGCCTCGACTTCTTCCAGATGGCTGTATTTCCAGACATCAAAAAAGTCAGAAATCGTCACATTGCGGCGTTCTAGCTCATCGGCGAGCTTTAACACCAAGTGCATTTGACCTTCATTAAGCTTTTCGAGGGAATTCCACCATTCACGGACAGGTTGAGGAGAATCCGAAACTCGGATTTGTTTTTTGGCCTCTTCTAGCCTCTGCTCAAGAGACACACCATCCTGTTGACGCTTAATAAACATGATGGGGTCAATATGTACTAGTACCAGACTTAGTCAAGGTACTGGTCTGAGAAGGAAATAATTACCGTCTGATATGTGTAGGATTATATACTGGCTCAGAAATTTGGGGATTTTTTCCCGAGATAGTTGAATAGCCCAAACCGGATCGTTATTCTGTGCCGAGGTGAGGGTTGTTTTTATTTACTAGGCAGGCATTTTCTGAAGGTGCATGGGGTTTAGGCCAAGATTTAAACTTGCAAGTCTAGCCATGTTGAACTTTAGATGCTTTGAATTGGTCTGCTTTAAGTTTTTCATACCTAATGGATGCTCAGGACAGGAAAGCGCTAGCTATAGGCCTTGCTCTTTTGGTTGTGACCTTGGTCACGGTGGCGCTGTCATTACTAGTATTTTTGAGCGTTCTCAGTTTAAAAACCCCATCTATTTTGTTCTTGTTGCTAGTTCTTTTGGTAACTTGCTCCACATTACTTTTTGTCGCAGTGAGAGCCGATGTGCTTGAAAGATTTCGTTTTAAGAGATTTGTAAGCCACCTCGATGTAATGCACGAAGAAGATTTTTTGGACTACATAGCAAGACTGCTAAATCGCCAAGGTTGTAAAACCACTATTACCCAAGGATGTGCCACTGGAATTGAGATAATCGCGGACAAAAAGGGTAGACAATACGCAACAATGGCAGTCCGCTCCTCTTCACCATTGTCGGCAAAAGTTGTCTCTATGGCCAACTCTGGAGCTCAGAAGCATGGCTGTGAAAGAACGATGATAGTAACCAACTCTCTATTTAGCCAACAGGCAGAAGAGCTTGCTAAAGAGTGTAAAATAAAGCTGGTGGATGGGCCTACTTTACTAAGCTGGGCGGAGCAGAAGGCTCGAAAGCCTGATTAAAAAATCCAAAAAAAAGGCCGCCCGAGGGCAGCCTTTTCGCTTATTAAGGACCAATGCTTTAATTAAGCAATCTGTCTTCTTCTAAGAGCCATTCCTAGAAGTCCAGCACCTAGTAATACTACTGTTGCTGGTTCTGGAACTGTCTCACCGTGAAAGTCACCTTTCAAAGTAAAGTTTCCACCATTTAGGTTGAAACTTTGAGCTGATCCAATCCATGCTGAAAGAATCTCGCCTTCGTAAACGTAACCATCAGGACCTTGACCTAATAGGAAGTGAAAAGGATCTGCACCATCATTTGTAAGGTAACCCCACAAGTTAGCATTAGCAGTCTCTCTAGCTTCCAAAGCAATAGTAAGGTCAGTATCAAAATGAGCAGCGCTTAGCTCAAGACTACCGAAACCTACACCATCTCTTCCAATAGCTATCAACTCTTCTCCAGATACAGGGTCATTGTCGAAAACTAGGTCAGTCCAGGTCATGCTCCAAGAACCTGTTACTTCGCCGAACTCGGCTTCGCCAGTTCTTACATTAGCTGTTCCGAAGTCCAGTCCGACAGCGGAACCAGAAGCTGTTACGGTTCCTGTATCTCGGTCAAGGTTTAGCTCGAAAGCGATAGTGCTGGCGTCTTCAGTGCGGTAAGGGTTACCAAACATTACACGATTTGTTATTGCACCACTCTCGTCATGGAATCTGAAACCGAAGTTTCCGTCGACGTGAACAGTTGAAACTGGAGTTGCAAAAGCGGTTCCACCGCAAAGCAACAACGAAAAAATAAGGGATGACACTAATTTCATAACTACGTACTCCAAATATTTATTTAACTTCGGCCTCCGCTCAAAAACCAGAACTCAAGGCTAATATCAAGCGGTTTTCCCCTTGATTTACACTATTATGGCTAATTTGACAAAAATGAGGCATGAATATTAATAGTCAAAGATATCCAGCAATTACCAAAAAAACAGGTATGAAATATCTTCATTTTTGAAGTTTTTTGACTGAAATTTTTGAAAAATCTCGATATGCAGTTCGAAGACCCTCCAAAAGGCTCAGTCTTAAACACGACTTTTCGGTTTCAACACACATATTTCTCCGAAACCTGCATAATACTATTAAGAAGAGGTATTAAATCTAGAACAAGTATTCGGGAGATATTATTATGTCAGTTCTTCAAGAAATAGCCTTAAAAACTGCTGAAGGCGCTGCGGATGCTCTTAAGGATACCGAAACAAGCGAATTTCAAAATACACCTGACGGCTTTTTAGGAGCTGCGGGCGCAGTTGCTGCTGTGGCAAAAGGCCTACAATCTGCCACACAGGAGATTGCTCACAAATGGGCAAAAAGAATCAAAGATGACTTAGAGCACCAGCAGAAAATGAAAGAAGAGGAAGAGAGACTTGCCTCTAACCCTTCAAACAATAAGATACTTAGAGACCTTGGTGAAGGACTTACTGAGCAACAAAAGAAAGAGAACACTATTAAGGGTATGGGTTCGACAACAATAGCCAATAACCTAGAAGCTGAGCAGTCATTTGCTGCTGTGAACCGCTCCACTAGTGAGCTTGCAGCTCTTATCAGAGACAATCCAGGTAAGACACTTGCTGAAATTGAAGCCAGTCGTAGCGGTCTTTCTAATGAGACTACCGTAGCCTTTGGGAAGCAATATTCAGAAGATCGTCTTATTAAAGCTTTGGCAAACCGAGCTAAAGGACTTCGTGCCGAAGCACAGCAAACCTTCGCTTAGAATGAAGCACCCCACCTAGGCTATTAAGAAACACCTTAGGATCACTGAAATATATATTGCCAGAAAGAAGATACCTCGAGGCTTATCAATGCCTGCTGGGCGAGACAGGAAATAAACCATAAGGAAAGATGTTGCCAGCATGATTGGCAGGTCGATCTGAAGAATTGAGTCTTTAACTGGAATTGCACTGACAACAGAGGATAGTCCTAGGACCATCAAAATGTTGCTGATGTTAGAGCCAAAAATATTACCAACCAGGATATCTCCTTCTTGCTTTTTAACAGCTGCTATTGAGACTGAAAGTTCTGGCAGCGATGTGCCAAGAGCTAGCATGGAGAGTGCTATCACCGCTTCAGAGACGCTAAAAGCCCTCGCTAAAGAAACCGTAGAGTCAACAAGGAAATTGCTGGAGATAATTATCCCACCACCAGAGGCAACCAGTTTTCCAACAAAAACAATTAAACCATCATAATCTTCCTCTTCGGCCTCTTCTTCAATGGTAGCACTGTCAGAATACTTTAAAAGACAAAAAATATAGCCAACAAAAGCAGCTAGAAAAATATATCCAGCCCAAGAAGGAATAGAGCCTGTGAAAGCGGCAAGGGCAAACAGGACTGTTGAAACTAATAACATTAAGCGCCCATCTCTTCTTACGAATTTTTCTTGCGCTACAATTGGAGCAAGTAAGGCAGGTAGCCCGAGAATTAGGGCGATATTACAAATATTGGAGCCGACAACATTGCCTATAGCTATTTCTGGATGCCCAGAGAGACTTGCCATTAAAGAAGCTGCCGCTTCAGGTAGAGATGTCCCAATAGCCACTATTGTAAGACCAACAACCATTTTAGGCAGCCGATACTTATGAGATAGCTCTACGCTTCGATCTATAAAATAGTCGGCGCTGAATACCAGGCCAGCTAAACTAACAATAAAGATTAAAACATCCAGAAACATTAAATTCGGTGTCCCGATTGAAAAAAGGTTTATGTTTGAGGTTTACCAGAGAGAAGCTACAAGAAGAGCTCCTAGTCAACCAGTGAAAAATCTTCGAAAAGTATCAAATACTGATTGCTTGTCATCAGCGTCTTTTTTTAGAGCATCTATCGGGCCACTTAAAGCTCGAGACACCAAAGACTTTGAGAGTCTATCCAGGGCAGATTGAACCTCTGACATCTGTTCATTGCTTAATCCGACCTTTTTAAGTCTTTTCATACTTCTTTTAACTTCCCCTAACCTTACAGCCTCAAAGTTTTCGATGGCTCCATAAATAAGGGGCTCGACTAATCTTAGCTCCCACCATTTTTCAAATTTTTTCACAGCTTGAGCAATGATTCTCTCAGCATTTTCTACTTCATCTCTTCTACAACCTAAATTATGAGCCACAACTTCTTGAAGATGGTCTACATTGTAAAGAAAAACATCATCAATGTTTTCGATTTTGGAGGAAAAGTTTCTAGGAACCCCTAGGTCTAGGTAAAGTTGAGTTTCACTCTTTCGAGACTTAATCGCGGCCAGTGTCTCAGACTCTCCGACTAAAACCGGGTCGCCCATCTCCAATGTACTTGCGCCAATCACTATATCAGCCTCAGGCAGTCTCGCTGAAACGCTATCAAGAGTAATGGCCTCTCCCTTAAATCTTTCAGCAACTTCTCTAGCTTTCTCCGGACTTCGGTTTGCAACTAAGGGCTCTTCCACTCCAGCTGAACAAAAATGAGTTAAGGCAAGACGACCAGTCTCTCCAGCACCAATTAGCAGGACCTTACAACTTTTTAGGTTCTCTCCCTTAATTTGCTGAGCTAATTCTCTGGCCACTGAGCAAACTGATAGCGAGCGTTCCCCAACTTTGGTGTCAGTTCTAATCTCTTTTGATACAGCAAAGCTCTTATCAAAAAGTCGGTTCAGAAAGCCGTTAACCCCTCCTCTTGCTTGTGACTGCTCAAAGGCTTTTTTTAGTTGACCCATGATTTGGTTTTCCCCAACCACCATGGAATCTAGGCCTGAAGCAACTCTAAACAAATGCCTAACAGCTTCAATGTCTCTTAAGTTGTAAAAGAACCCCTCCGGTAAACCTTTAAATTCGGCTACATCAGTGATCATTTCTTCAACCCAGCTTTGAAGACCATGGGCTGGTTCGGGAGACTGCGAGCTCCAGATCACTTCTAATCTGTTGCAGGTACTATTGACCACCGCTTCAGAAACGTAACCAGTTGATAGCAAACGCTCCAGAAGTACTTGTGATTTCGCTGAGCTCAGGCCAAACTTTTCTCTAAACTCTAGCGGCTGGGTGTGGTGACTAACTCCTGTCAAAAAAAGTTTAGGCCACAACTTATCTCTTTCAGAGGAAGCTCGGCTGAGTGCCTGAAGCTCTGGTTTGGATTTTCTAACGGTAGACATGAAGGTTCTCTATGAAATTAGCCCCAGCCAAGCTCACTACCATTAAAATATATCCACACATTGATAACCAAGCAGCTTTTCGGCCTCGAAGTCCTGTCATTCTGGATGAGAGTAAAATCACTAAGTAGACTGTCAAGACCAGCGCGGAAGCTAAGAGAAGAGGGTCGGCTGAACCATAAATAGACCGACGTCCAGTGGATAGATAAAACCCACTACCAACTCCAGCAAGAAGACTGGCGCAGCCAAGGTAGGTGAAGCCGTTACCTAGATTTTCAAGTCTTTCAATAGATGGGATTTTTGCAGTAAGCTTATGCCAAGTTCTATTTCTAATTTGGGATTCTTTGAAAATAATACCGCTGGCTAAAACTGCTGATAGAGAAAATACAGATATTGCAATCAGCATAAAACTAATATGAGCGAGAAGAGCAGGTCCGATTCCTGAACCCTTATCCACCTGAACAGGATAATGGAGGACCAGGCCTGAGAATATAAAAAATCCCAGAACCAAGGGAATGGTAAAGGCTCCAAGCTGATTCAAGCGGTAGGCATCTTTAAGTGAGAGAAACAGAACGGCTAAAAGTAAAGCTGCTCCAGAGGTAAAAAGACCAAAGCCTTGAAAACCACCGGCCATCCAAGTCATGCCAAACAGTGAGAAGAAATGAAAAACGCAAGCGAAAGCAAAATATCTATTTGCTGAGCGAGGAACTGGTCGCCCAAAGTGCCTAAGGTAAAGAGTAGCCGCCATCAGGTAGCCGACACCTCCCAGAAGGGCCAATATATGGATAAAAGAATTCATACCTAAAAAAAGGAAATCGTTAATTGGACTGGTAGTTAAGCGGTTTTATTAACAATGGTCAATTGGACTGTAAAAGTAGGTACTTAGCTAAACTGTCAGGGTAGCAATTGGTAGAGATCTGCCCGAGGCGTATGAAATTAAAATAACAACAACTAGATGGGCTGCCTCTATGCTTTAGCGGACTCGAAGAGTTTGACCAGGATATATAGTCTTCCTAACCGAAGGATTGAGTTTCTTAAGCGAATTCAACCTCAAATTATGTCGTCGTGCAATTCCACCCAAGGTGTCACCTTTTCGAACCTTATACTTGGCAACTTTTACACCCGACTTTTGTTTTTGACCTGGTATTTTAACTACTTTGCCAGCATAGAGTTTCTTTGCACTCTTGATACCATTAAGACGCATTAAAGACCGTTGGCTAACGCCAAACTTCCTAGCTATTGCTCCAATAGTGTCGCCTCTGCGTACTTTGTATTTTGTTCGGTAACTGCCACCGCTGGAAATTGATTTAGAGGGCTTGAAATTACTAGCCACTTCTGTTGCCTCATCTAAATCTAGGACCTTGGAATTAGAGAGCTTGGAGGCTAAGTCATCACCGTATCCGGCTGGAAGCCTAACCAAGTATCCTGCAGGTAGGGAGCGCCTTCCTTGATACACGCTCTTCAGCACTCCTGTATTAAGTTTCTTAAACTCATCTTCTGAGACTGGTAAGGCTTTTTTCAACTGGCCATAACTTATAGAACGAGCGAGCTTTACTTCTTCGAAGCTGATTGGGTTTTCCCTTACGAGTCCAGGGAAGTATTTTTCAGTGTTTTTCTCAATTTCAATGGCAGCCAAAAGTTCCGGCCAAAAATTACTACTGGCAAATCCAAAAGTGCGGCTTTTATATCGTTTAATAATCTCAACAATATCAATGGTACCAGTATTTTTAACCGCTCTAGCCATTCCGGCCACCCCGTGGTTATAGGAAGTAACGGCTAGTGGCCAAGTCTTAAGGCGCTTTTTAGCATTGCCTAAGTACCGAGTAGCAGATCTTGAAGCCACTATTGGATCTCTTCGTTCGTCCAGCGCGGAGTTGACCCTCATATACAGGCGACCAGTTGAACGCATGAACTGCCAAATGCCGGCAGCTCCAACTGAACTATTCGCCTTGTAGTCGAAAGAGGATTCAATAAGAGGCAGCCTTGATAGTTCCACAGGTAGTCCCTTGTCACGGAAGATCCTTTCAATTGAGTCAAGATAACGGCCAGAACGCACTAGCCCCTCTCTGAATCTTTCCTTAATTCCTGTTTGGCTGCGTATCTGCTTACTATCTTGGGCTTTTTTCAATTCTTTTTGTTGATTACCAAGTTTCTCATAGAGCGCGTATATTCGTTGCTCGTTTTCGTCACTTGAAGGACCACTGCTAGCCAGTCGCTTTAGCATTGCTTTAATACGAGCTGACTCTTGTTTTAAAGTCTGCTTTTTGCGCTTTTTAAACTCTTTCTCAGAAACCTTTCCTTGAATAGCGCTGAAGTCCAGAACGGAATAAATTATATGAGGGTGGCTTCTATTATGAAAAACAGCGTTGTTCTTTCCGTATTTACTAAAGATAAGTTTCCAAAATTCAACACGTGGAGCCAATCGGGAATCTGGAACAAAGTCGGAGTGTGTTGGGGCTGCTATTGCGGTATTAGAGCTTACCAGCATGCCGGGGCAAGGGCCGAAGAAAAAATATGTAGCCAAAAATAGTGTAGCAAATTTTTTCATTCTAGCTTTCACCTAGTAAAATTTCCGCAATCCTTCTCTCAATAACCGTAGCGTCGCCCTTTGGCAGCCTTCCATTGACTATGATGGCGTAGGCAACCTGCCTACCGCTTTCAAGCTGGAGATAGCCAGCAAGTGAACTAACTCCTGTTAACGTGCCAGTTTTTCCCCATAGCTTCCCTACTCTATCATAGGATTTCTGGCTTTCATCCCCAAATTTTCTTCGTTTTAAAGTGCCGGAACGTTTATATCGGCTAAGCGACGAGATTAGTTCAGGGCCTACAGATAAATCTTTTGCTGCATGCACTAAAAGTTTATTGATAGTTTCAACGGAGACTCGGCTTTTTCGGTCCAATCCAGAGCCGTCGTAAATCCTACTTTCAAAATCCCCCAAAGATCCCAGCAAACCTTCAATGCGCTTCAGACCAATATCCTGTCTAAAATAACCGTTACTATCCTGGCCAAGTAGAAAGAGAATCTGACCAGCCGTGATATTGTTACTATACTGATTTAGCTCACGAAGGATCAGCGCAAGTTCCCTGGATTCGAACGATCGTAGTAGCTCTGCATTCCCGGAAGTCTCCCCAACCAAGACATCCCCTTTGACACGAATACCTGCATTTTCGAGGGCTGCTCTAAAGATACCGGCGAAGTAAAAGGTAGGATCTGGCGCGCTTCTATATACGGTTTTAACTTTCGCGTATTCACCAATACTCCCAGAGACCACTACATCAACCGGGTCTATCGAAAGTTTTTTGTATTTTGGGTTAGAGGAAGCAGTCAACCGTGGGCTGAAAACAGAGGATTGCGGATTTTGAGAGATTTGAACTTTGACTTTACTCCCGGCAACAGTTCTTACCTGATTCTTAATTCGCAAAGGGGCCCCGGGAGTAACACTAACTAGTGCTTTGGAGCCAGAAGAAGCGGGGGCCACGTGAACCGCATAAGAATTGTGATTTACGGTCAAAGCTCCCAAGCCAGCGTCATAGGCTCGGTAGCCTTGAGGTCCACGGGCGTTTACGAAGAGAGTATCGTCAAGTACCAAATCTTGGACTTCTCGGACACCTTGCTCTTTCAGTGTCTTGGCCACAAACCAAATTCTTTCGTCCACTAAAGTGGGATCACCGTAGCCTCTAACGTAAAGGTTTCCAACATTGCCGACACCACCCCC
>CALIEE010000215.1 GCA_938022485.1 uncultured bacterium
AGAAACACCACAAGAATGCAGAGACAGAAGAGGAATCGACAGAAATGCATACGTCGTTGTGAATCAATATGGCGGAGTTGAATACTCAGCTAACCACAGAGATTCTAGGTATTGCCCTCTTCGCGGTGATAATTTTGGAACTGACGGCTGTGGCGTATGTTCTATCGAAGAAGAGGTCATCATTGAAGATAACTCTCCAGAAACACCACAAGAGTGCAGAGACAGAAGAGGAATCGACAGAAATGCATACGTCGTTGTGAATCAATATGGCGGAGTTGAATACTCAGCTAACCACAGAGATTCTAGGCATTGCCCTCTTATTGGAGGTGATAATTTCGGAAGTGATGGCTGTGGAGTATGTTCCATTGAGGAAGAGGTCATTGAACCGGCTCGTCAGAGTAGCGGCGAAGCACACCCTACCTGTATATATGGTTCAAGTTCTGACTCCGATGGGGACGGCTACGGCTGGGAGAACAATGCGACCTGTATAGTATTAGTCACTACTGCCCCTGATTTGGAGCCAAGGTCTCCACATCGAAGTGGCCATCCCTACTGCTCAGGCTTAGCAGAGATTGTAGACCCAGACGGCGATGGTTACGGGTGGGAGAATAATGCCTCCTGCGTAGTGGATATTTAAAGTATTCCCTATTGATAGACAGAACAAAGCCCGATTATTTGGGCTTTTTTGTTCACATCACCGTAGTTTCGTCATAAAAAATAAAATGCCTCTAAAGGCTTGACAGGTTTTCCACAGCGCTCTATAAGGCGGCGCGATATGTCCCTCAGTAAGAGCTGAGGGGGCTCTTTTTCATCATTTCCTTTCCGTAGATTTCCTGAAAACCTTCTTTCAGAATTTGCCTCTTGCGGCCCCAAATAGGGTCTCTGGAACAAATCCTGAGAGAGGAGAAAACCGGGCACCAGCCTGGGCGAATAGGTTATTTGATTTCGAAAAGACTAAACCTTGGAAGCTGAGGTTTAGTCTTTTCGAACAAACCAATTTTTTACACCCACCAAAGGTAGATAACCATGATGTTAAATCAGTTTAAAGTTCAGTGTAGTGTTGTAAACGCAGTAAATGTACGAGGAGCAATACCCTGCTTGTCGCAATGGATTGAGGATGCAGATTTTAGGGCTTTTATTGAAGTCTTAAAGAAAGGTCTTAAATCCGAAGATACTCAGACTAGGTTTCTTGCAGAACGATCACTTTGCCTCTGCTTTCTATGGATTGGAAAGTATCATACCAGCAATGGACAATTCATACTTGCTTCAGAAAGTGGTCTTTATGATACGATTTCTTGGCTACTCTTTAGAGATATTCAAGAAGCTTTTGGCACTAGATTACGTAACGACAAATCTAGCGTCATTCCTAACGTTTCATTGAACAAGGAATCAGTGAAGTTCCTTAAAGCTTTTATCAACTGGTGTGAAGGCTTGACATTCACTTACTCCCAGCGAACTTTGCGGCGCATGCCAAGCTTGATTAAAGAAGACTTGCCAGCTCTGAAGACTATGGTCCAAGAGTTTGAGTCAACTAAAAACCCTATCCACTTGGCAATCCAACGATATAAGCGCCTTAGAAACAACTTTTTTAATCAGTCAGTTAGAGCTGCTTAAAGATTTTATTTTGGGTGTGAGGTTATAGAAGAGAAAGGTTATTCGCAGGGGTATCAATCATTTTGATTATACCCCCTCTTCTCTCTTCCCAATTATCTTTAATTTCCTCTTCCCCTTATCTCAGATTTTAGTTTTCTCTTAGATTTAAAAGTTGACCCAGCTTTCGAGCAATAAACCCATTATTTACTTCATATCGCTTAAAGCTATCTAGCATTCCTATTGCCCTAAACCTAAACGTTTCAGCTAAAGGTTCGTCTACATTGTAGGAATCTTGACAGTCTTCCTCTCATCTTATCTTCTGCAATAAATGTTATTATCTTCAAGGATTTGGCCACAGGGTATGGCTAAAAAAGAGGCAAAAAATGAAAAGTTTAATTAAAGACCAACAGGGAAAAGCAGGCATTATTGTCGGCATCTTGGCACTGCTAGGAATTGGATTTGCCGCATATCAGGGTTTCTCCGGGTCTAATCAGTCAACTCTAAGCCAAGCAAACAACAGTCCTTCTGCAGCCTCAGTTCTTGGAGCTCAGGTTAGCGGTCAAGCTGACAAGATAGCCGGAATTGCCAAGCTTAACCCAAGTTTTGTTAGTGACTTAGATTTCTCAAGCGAAAGTGAGTTTGCCACTCTCGGAACAAATGTCACCTCTATTACAATCCTTGACCCTTCAAAGCTAAAAGGACAACTCGAACATTTTTTTTCTTACCTTCAAACAATCGAAAACTCTCAACTGGTGGCCAAGACTCAGGATACCTTAGGTAAACAAGTAAAAAAATCTCTAGAGGCACAGCTTCAGGACTCACTACCTGGAAATAGGAACAAAGCAGACCTACCAAACAGTGTTACAGTTAAAGACACTCGAGCTCAGTCTATGTCTATGCTAGCTGAGTTGGGGAAGACTACCTTAGTGACAGGTGACAGAGGTGGCAGTCTTCCGGCTATTTTTCTATCCAGTAAATTCACGTCGGATAAATTTCCGGCACAAATTAAACAGCATCTTGCAGCCAATCAAATATCGCGAAGCTCTGAGGAAGGTAGTCTCACTATCAGGCAAGACCCAAGCAATCCGGATATATTCTTGCTAGATGCAACCTTTGGCAAAGAGAAGACACCTCTTGATGGTCAGATTCAATTCAAAGGTAATGAAATTCTGGTTCTTTCTCCAGTTGATTTCAAATTTGACAGCGAAAGTACTGATGGCAAAAAGTTAATCGACTCCGACATCTTCAAAGAGGTTTCCTCTAGTTTGAGAAAAAACTCTTTTATAAGCAGCTGGAGTGGTGATGAAAACTTCAAAGACAACACACTAGCCTGGATGAAATTACTGGCTGGTGAAGAGTCTAAAGAAATGGAGAATATTTTAGCGGAAACCTTAAACAATCTGCCAAAATCTTTCGCAAGCTCTGTGACCTTAGAACAAGGAGTGGTGGCAACTACTTGCTCCAAGCTAAACGAGGACAGTGATCTAAGTAAGGCTCAAATCAAACACCTCAGCCAAGGCCAGGTCTCCACTTCAGTCGCTAAACTGATTACAGCTCAAACTATCCTAGCCTTAGGCTTTAGCGAGGCTTCGATTGCTCTAATTGAGCCTACTTTGAAGCAAGCCTATGGCGATGATGTTGTTAACGAAGTTTGGAAAGACCCAAATCTTCAGCCAGTGATTAAAACTCTTGAGAGTGTTCAGGGCTTGATGGATGACTTTGAACTCGATGAGATATCCCTAGCGCTTGGAATACCTGCTGGCATACCGACCGTAGATACGTCGATACTGATCAGCCATAAAAAAGGCGATTCGGCGGAGCTTCTAAAACGATTAAGTAGTTCTATTAATTCTTTTGGAGCCAAGTCAGTAAAATCAGACTACGCCGAAGGTGTGCTTCGCTTAAATACTGGTGGCTTCCCAGGCATCGGTGTTGTCGGAAAGGTTCTAAAGGATGGTAAAATCCTAATGGCAGGTTCGGACATTTCATGGCCGGTAGTAGCTAAACAGCTAGAAAGCGAGCCAAGCTTTTTAAAAAACAGCATGAAAATTGCTGGGGTCAACTTTGGCGAACTAAACAAAAATCATCAAGGCATGCAATATTTCTCAACTAAACCCTTGATCACCATGGCCCAAGGGTTTGCTGGAATGGCTGCTGGACATCTTCAAGGCCAAGGTTTGACTGTAAACGACTTGAGACAGTTTGTTACCAACTTTGACTTTAAGTTTGCCTCGGTAAATCAAGCCGAGGTGCGAGGCGATCATCTAGTTTGCCAAAAAGACATGATGAGCCTGGTGGACTAGCTTGAATAGATTACTGCCCACTGTTGTTCTCTTTATCTGTCTGGTTTTGGGGTCTAGTGGCCCTGCACTAGCTAGCGATCTGCAGCACACCCGCCTGCTAAAAGACTCAGAGGGTAGATCTATTAGTCTCGATGTTGCAGTTACAAGTTTTGAAAAATCAGGCGTTACAGTTGATTTGATTGGAGCAATTCATATTGCTGATAAATCTTATTTCGAGAAACTGAATTCTCTTTTTCAGGAGTACGATAAAGTACTTTTCGAACTAGTAGCTCCGGAGGAGCATGATTTCTCCTCCAAGAAGAAAGGCAGCGATATGTACAAGCCAATGGCTGATGCCTTGGGGCTAGTTGGTCAGGTTGAGCATATCGACTATTCAGTATCCAACATGGTCCATGCTGACCTTTCTCCCAAAGCCCTGAAAAAAGCCATGGAAGATGGAGGACAAACCTTTTTTGACCTTTTCGTTTCAGTGATGAGAAATGGTTACAAAAGCCAACTCAAGGATTATCATAAGTC
>CALIEE010000216.1 GCA_938022485.1 uncultured bacterium
ATTTCCTGTTGATGTTTGATCTGCTAGACCTTCAGACAAGTAATTAGGACAATAGGTAAATTCTATTAAATGGCTTCAAAACAAAGAATTCGAAAAGCAGTGATTCCTGCTGCTGGGCTGGGAACGAGGTTCCTACCAGCAACTAAAGCAATCCCAAAAGAAATGCTTCCAATAATCGACGTGCCCACGGTGCAGTTGATCGTAAAGGAGGCTTCAGACTCCGGGATTGAAGAAGTCATTTTTGTCACAGGTCGTGGAAAAAGCTCTATTATTGACCATTTCGACATGCATACCGATTTGGTTCGTAAGCTCAGAGAGACTGGAAAGGAGGATCTCGCTCTAGTGGTCGAAGAAATCAACGATTTGGCTCGAGTTACTTCAGTTAGGCAGCAAGAGCCAAAGGGTTTGGGGCATGCTGTTCTTTGCGCAAAGCACTTGGTTGGGGATGAGCCTTTTATGGTGCTGTTGGGAGATGACTTAGTGAATGCTTCTCCGCCTTGCACACAGCAGATGATAGATGTCTTCGAAAAACATCAAAAGTCAGTGGTTGCCTTGCAGCGAGTGGGAAGTGACGAAGTCACTGATTTTGGTATTTGTGGTGGTCAGACTATCGCTGACAGAGTTTATGAGCTTGATTCAATGGTTGAAAAGCCAAGCGAAGAAGATGCTCCTTCTAACCTTGCTATTGTTGGGCGTTATGTCCTTAAACCTGAAATCTTTGAATATTTAGAGGCGACTGAGCCCGATGATCAGGGTGAAATCCAGCTAACCGACGCTATGGCCAGAATGATGAAGGTTGATGGTTTCACCGGCTATGAGTTTTCAGGCAAGCGCTTCGATGCGGGGGATAAGTTTGGATTCTTACAGGCTAATATCTCTTATGGTTTGAAACGCAGAGACATTGCGCCAAGGCTGAAAGCCTATCTGCGAGACATTCTTAATAACTAACAAAGGCTTTTCGTTCCTTTAAGAGCCTCAACAAGAACCCTCTGGTTTTTATTAAATTTTGCGGAGATTGATTGAAGCCTATGTTTTAGTCATTATCATTCCCTATGGACAATTCTGGCCAAAATGAATCCAAGCCGGCGCTATGGATTCTTCACGACTCTCGATTTGCAGTAAGCTCTGCCTCTAAAAGCTTTGACCTGGCTGAGAGGTTCTCAGGCGGAGGTTATGAAATTAGCCATTTTACAAGGGCTGAAGTGGAGCTGGAACTTGCTTTTTCCGTGCTTAGGTTTGAGGCAGAAAAAGCACCAGCAATACTAGACGAGCAAGAGGCAGAACTCTTGTTGTTCAAGTTAATAGGCCTAAATAAAGATAGCTTCCCAACTCTCTGGCAAGAGCTTTCAGCCTCAAGATTTCGAGACCGAGCGCTGCCTTTGTCACTTCCTGTTTTACGGTCATGTTTGGATAATGCCCGAATATTTGAGCGAAAAGAGAAGATTTTCTTAAATGCTGTTGAAGAGGAAAGCTTTGAAGAGGCTGGAGCAATCAAAGCAGAAGAACTGCTTAGACTGAGTGATTTCTATGAAAACTTGATGGAGGAGACTGGAAGTTGGGACAGAGCAGGGGCTTTGTCTTCTCTTTCTGAAAAGTTGGGGAAAGAGCGTTTTGCCCAGTTTTTGAAGGATGAGGTCTTACCTCCGCTTATTGTGCTCAACAGCCCAGCTACGATTTTGCCTTTAGAGGAGTCAATCTGGTCGAGAGTTTCTCAGTTAACTAGATTAGTTTTACTTCGAGCGGAGAGGGTTGATGAGGACTTAGCTCTCAAGCCCGAAGAGGAACACCTACTTTACCCGGACTCAGGAGTTCGCAACTTAGCTGCTTTCTCTAGGGTGGAAGAGGTTTTGCTTGAGCCGGTGAGCCCAGCAGTGGCTAAGATGGGGAATGAGAGTGCCCAAAATGTAGAATTGAACATGGGCCAAGTAAATTTAGATTTGAGGCTTGGTAAGGCCAAGAATAGAAAAGAGGAAGTGGCTACAGTCCTTGGAGAGATAAAAGGCTCGATTGATCAAGGACAAGGATCTGCTCAGGACTACCAAGTAATTCTCCTAGATAAAGAGCCTTATTTAGAACTTCTTGAAAAAGAAGCTGCTAAGCAGGGCTTAGCCCTGAACAATTGTTCAGGTGCCTCAATAGAGAGAACCAGGGCTGGCAGTAGCTTCCATTCTTGGTTGGACTGGTTGGAGAAGGGCTCGGTAAAATCTTTGGCCGAACTTTATTCCAAGCCTCTTTTAAAGGAGCGGCTAGCTCAACCCAAAGAGTTCGCCAACTTAAAGAAACTCTATCCATCAGAGATAAAGAGAATTGAAACCGGTTTCGATTACTCTAGCGCATCCGAGGGAACTGGACTGGAACAGCTGGTTTTAAGCCAAGAGTTCAGGTTTGAAGAGCTGTTTGAGAGTTTAAGACAGCTCAATTCTTCTTGGGTCTTTCGCTTTAGTCTTAGCTATGTTGAGGCCAAAGAGTTTGTTGGAGTGGTGTTGGAAAAGCTTGCTGGGATGACAGTCAGGTCTGTTTCAGGAGCTGAGAACTACTTGCCCAGTTTGTTGGGTCAATTGGCAGCATTCCTTTCTGAAGTTGAGAAAAGAGAAAACCTCAAAGAAGAGAAGTCTTGGTCAGAACTACTTAAGAAGGTTCGCTCTGAGTTCTATCAACTAAGAAAAAGGGTCCTAAAAAAAAGGCCTAGGGAGAAGAATCAATCAGATGCCGAATATGAAGGAGAGTTGCGCCAGGCTCAGGCATTCAGGACCATTCTTTGTTCAGAGCGCGAGCTTCGAAAGCTTGAGCACGTTATATATGAGTTTGAGGAAAACTTACTTCCGCAACTAACTGATGCATGGAAGAGAAAACTTTCAAACCTAAGATTTGCGGCAGAAAACGAGCCAAATGCGATATCCGTAACGGGTTTTTTGGATATTAGAGGAAGTAGAAACAAGCGCTGCTACTTAGCAGGTTTTGAAAATAGCCTTTTTCCAGGCTCGCGAGACGGACTTTTCGCTACCAGTCAGCTGGAGATGGCGAAACGAGCAGTCGACCGCCCTTGGCCCGCTTCAGCAGACTGGTATCGTCTTTTCAGTCTGTTGCTCTACAGTTGTAAAAGTTTATTCATTACGGTCCCAGAAACAGGAGAGGGAAAAGAGTTAAGTCCAGCGGTGCCGTTTTTGAAATTCGCAGAATTTATAGCGGTGGAGCGCCTGGGGGCAGAACGTCTCAGTTCAGCTGGGCTTGAAGCCCAGACTAAACAGTTAAAAGACAACAAGACACTGGAACTGCTTAGATCAAGAAAAAGCCAAGAGTTTACTGCTTTTGATGGACAGCTTAGTCCCTCCGAGTCTCTATCTACCTTACTGGCTAGAAGAGGTGTTGTTAGTGAGCAAGGTAAGCATATTTACTCACCCACGCTACTAGAGCTTTATGCTGGCTGTCCTCAGACTTTTCTATTTTCGGAAGTTCTAGGCCTTAGGCCTTTTGAAAATCCTTTTCAGTTTCGCTCAGCCCTTGAGACTGGAAACCTGCTACATGCCTGCTTAGAGAATGTTTTTTCTAAGTATGGGAAGCTGGATAATTTTCCTTCAAGTGTCGAAGACTTGTCTGAATTTGAGCCTCTTCCAAATTGCGGCCAGTTGATCAAAGAAGCTAGGGAGGAGTTTGAAGCTTTGGTTTCTCCTTCAAGTTTAGGCTTGGAGTCGGGATTGGAGCTTGAGCGAGCCAATCAACTGGAGAAGCTGGCTGAAGGTTTGAGCAGCGAGGAAGGTTCAGGCCGAAGAGGCTTAATAAAAGCCGCATTGGTTTATTCATCCCAATTGTTTGAGAGCGCCTGCTTGGCTGCCGAGCTAGAGTTTGGCAGAGGGACGCGGACACCGGCCAAGCTACCTGGTACTAATGATTCCGAAATCCTAATCAGAGGCAAAATTGATAGAATTGACCGCCTAGCCGATGGCCGGCTTTTAGTTATTGATTACAAGACAGGACGAGAGAAGTCTTTTAGTGAGGTTAAGAAAGGAAAAATTCTGCAAACTGCCCTGTATGCAACCTGGCTTTTGCAAAATATCGCTGGCCTAAAAGCAGAGCAGGTCCGTGGTGGTATGCTTCAGTTAAACAAGCCGAATCGTCGAGGTGATGATATTGCCTCCGTTACAGAGGGAGTGTTTAACGAACAACTAGCTATTAAGAAGCAAGGAGTAAGATACGCAATAGATTTTTCTGGAGTGGAGGAAAACGTTAAACTTGCCTCTGCTTTCGTAGCTGAATATGACCAGCGCATTTTTTCGGGTGATTATCGCTACAGCGATGACCAAGCGGACTTGGGCCTTAGAGGTTTTTCCAGGATCTCTTACCGAAATCCAACCAAGCTTGTAGAGGATAAAGAAAGCCTAGAAGAACTAGCGAATTGGGAGTGGGTGCCACCAGTTGCTGAGCCAGTGAAATTTCAAGCGGAAGGGCAAGATAACTCTAGTCCGGGCGTCCCAATGCTCACGGCTGAACAAAGTGAGGCAACAGACCCAAATAATTCAATTGTGCTTAGAGCCTCCGCTGGTTCTGGAAAGACCAGGGTGCTGCAATCTCGCTATATTCGATTGCTGCTAGATGGTGTTCTGGTTGAAGAAATAGTAGCGATTACTTTTACGGAAAAAGCGGCTAGAGAGATTCAAAGCAGGGTAGAGAGTAAGGTCCAGCAGGTGCTGGCTCTGGGTAATTTTGAAGGAAAAACTTTGCTCGAAGAAGAAAGAGAGCGGCTCTCTTTAGCTCTTAATGAGTTAAATAAAAGTAGGATAGGCACTATTCACTCCTTTGCTCGAAGCATAATAGGTAGCGACTCTGTGCTATCTGCAGGAGCTGGGGAGTTTGATCTACCTGGTGGTGAAGAACTCAGAGAGTTGGCTGAGAGTTGTTTTCAGCAGATGCTCCTCGATGATGAAAACTCGGAGCTTGCAAGGTCTGTTCTTCGTTCTGGTATGTCGTGGGTAAATTTTAAAGAGACAGTTTTGAGTTTGATGCTTAGAAGAAGGACTCTTGAAGACTGCCAATCAATCTTGGAACTAGAGCAGGGCGATGAGTCTTCGTTGCCAGAAACCTATAAAAACAGCCTGGAAGAAGCTTTCGCTGAGCATTGTGACGAACTGAGACCAGAGCTTGAAAAGAGCCTCAAGCTTTTACTTACTGGAGCTATGCAGTGCCTGGCTGATAAAATAGGGGCCAAAAAGCCACCAGAGCCTGAAAAGATAAATGATTGGGAGCTATTGCTTGCCAGCATTGAGAGCTTTTTAGTTAACATAAAGTCAGCTAGCTCAGGAACAGCCGCCTCTGAATACCACCAAGTGAGAGGCATACTGGAAGAAAAGAAATCTGCTGCTTTTAGAAAAACTAAAGATCATCCCAATTACTGGAAGCAATTTGAAGAAGTATTTAAAGCCCCAGAAAACACTATTTTTAGCTATAACCTAGCCCAAGAAGCGGAGAACTTTAAAATAGCTAAGGCTATTTTAACCCTAGCTTCAAGGGGTCTAAAAGTTTTTGTGGCTGAGAAAAAAGTCAGAAGAACCATTGATTTTGATGACTTGATTCACCTAGCTAACTGGATGCTTAAGGTTGAAGAGGGCGACTCTGAGAAAATTGAGGAGCGGAAGCAGAAGCTACAGTTAAAGCTTAAAGAAAAAATTAGAGCGATCATGGTTGACGAGTTCCAGGACACCGACCGAGTTCAGTGGGAGCTTATTACTGGCTTAATTGGTGAGAACACTAGCCTTTTTGTCGTGGGAGACAGTCAGCAGGCTATTTACGGTTTTAGAGGAGGAGACTCAGGTGTGTTTGAATCTGCTCTGTCAGTTATCAAAGCCAAGGGAGGTAAAGAGCTTAGTTTGACTAAGAATTTTCGGTCTCATTCTTCAGTGGTCGAGTTTGTGAATGAGGTTTTCCCAAAGCTTTTTGATGTGGATTACTTTAGAACTGGCGAGCCAAGAGTTAAAGGAGCCACTCGTTCTTGGCCAATGGTTAGCCCCTCCAATGGACAAGCAGAACAGCGAGTATTCTTAGCTTTTGATGAGTATAAAAAAAGCCGAGCCAACGAAGCTATGGCCGTGGCCCTTAGAGTGAGAGAAATTCTTGACTCTGTGCAGAATAAAGAAGGTAAGTGGGAGAAGTTAGAGAATAGGGAAGGGAATTTGATCGCTCTTCTCGCGCGAAAGGGTAATGACCTATTGGCGTTAGGTAGAGCTTTGGAGCTTCTAAACGTGCCTTATCAAATTAGCCGCTCCGGAGTCTTTTATGATTTGGAGGAGGTAGTGCAGTTTGAAAATCTTCTAAAGGTTTTAATTGATCCTCGAGATAAGATCGCTCTAACAGGAGTTCTGAGAGCACCACTTTACGGTTTATCAGACCAAGAACTACTCGAGTTTTTTACTGGCAATTACTCAGCTGCTGAAGAAATTCTAGAAGAGCTAGAGAAATTTAGAAGATTAGCTAGAAGTCTTTCAGCTTCTCAGCTTATTGAAGAAGTTATTGAGGTAAGAGGGCTTATGGAAAGCTACGCTCAAGCAGATTTACAGGGATCCATAGCTAATATCGAAGGCTTTATTTCTGTAATTAGGGCTGAAGAGCTGTCAGGTTCTTGTGATGGTAGCCTTCGTTCAGCCTTAGAGACCCTGCTTCAGAAGATAGCTGATGGTGAAAAGCCTCCTGAAATTGATACCGCTAGTTGCCCAGTGGTTCTTTCAACCGTTCACGGCTCAAAGGGGCTGGAATACCCAATGGTAATACTAGCCATGCTTGAGCAGGATCGTTCGGGAATAAATGACTTTATTGTTGAAGAATCTTCCCTTGGTAGTAGCCGAGTGCCACTAGTGGGAGTTCGAGTTGAAGACCCGGATAAAGAGTATCGTCGGTCTAAAACACTTTCTGGATTTTTAGCAGAGCAACAATCCAAACAATTAGCTGCTAGTGAAGCGAAAAGGCTTTTTTATGTGGCCTGTACTAGGGCAGAAGAATATCTGATTATTGCCCTTCGTAAAGAAAAGAAAGAAAAAGAGCAGCCCTCAGACCTTAGTAAAGCAATCAGAGCCAGCCAATCTCCAGCAGGCTGGTTGGGAATGATTGCCAAGCGCAAGGACAATGGTTGGGTATTTGGTTCTGGTCAGCATGGTGCTGTTGAAGTACCACTTACCTGAATCTAGTATGAATCGACCCTATTTTATACAAAAGAAGACATGCCGGTGATGGCTCTACCAACTACTAGAGTATTAATTTCATTGGTTCCCTCGTAGGAGTAGATTGCCTCAACATCACAGAACATTCTGGCAATATGCTCGTCGAGTAAGATTCCTTTTCCACCAAAAACTTCTCTAGCTCGCGCTACGACCTCTCTGCAGCGAGCTGCGGTAAAGACCTGAGCGAGACTCGCGTGCTCGTCTCTCATCTCTCCTTTGGCCTGCATAACAGAAAGTCTCATGCAGAGCTGTTGCATGGCAGTAAGGTCACCAAGCATTAGGACCAAATGATTTTGAATCAGCTGAAAATTACCAATTCGTTTTCCAAACTGCTTTCTATTTTGAGAATAAGCTAGAGCCTTTTCATAGGCTCCCATTGCGGCACCTACTCCTTGCCAAGCCACACCAGCTCTAGTCAGTTTCAATACCTCTGCAGTTTTTCTAAAAGAAGTTGCTTCTTGCAGTCTGTCAGCTTCGTTGATTCGGCAATCAGTTAGCTTGATATGTCCATTCTCGACCGAACGCAGGGCAATTTTGCCCATGATCTTTTCGACGCTAAAACCAGGGTTGTCAGCTTCAACGATAAAACCTTTGACCTCCCCGTCATCCAGGTCTCTAGCCCAAATTACGATAATATCAGCAAAGGTGCTGTTTCCAATCCAGTATTTCTCACCGTTTAAAACCCAACTATCGCCGTCTTTTTTGCAAGTGGTTCTTAGTCCTCCAGCAACTCCACTGCCTACCTCTGGCTCAGTCAGGCCAAAGGCTCCGATGATGCTCATGTCAATCATTTTTGGAAGCCATTTGGCTTTTTGCTCGGCACTGCCGCCTAGTGCAATCGAGGTCAAAGCAAGTCCAGCATGAACACCGAAAAACGTAGCTGTGCTTACGTCTATTCTAGCCAGTTCCATGGTTGTAACGCCTTCTACGATACTGGCGTCTTCAGTTCTTGAGCCGTCCTGATTAAATAATTTTTCAATCAGTTTTAGCTCTTGGAACTTTGGAATTAGTTGCTTTGGAAATTCATCCTTGGACCAATATTCATTGATTATTGGCTCAACTTCTTTCTCCATGAATACTCGAACCTCAGCTTTTATTTTTTGTT
>CALIEE010000217.1 GCA_938022485.1 uncultured bacterium
AGACCTTATGGCCCATTTTTTTGATTTTAGTCTCTATATAGGAACGATTATGAGGGGTCACCCTAGCAGAAAGGCTCACCCGCTCCTCAATCAAAATCCCTCCTGCTTCCAAAGCCTGAACTTTGGCTGGATTATTGGTCATTAATTTTACCTTGGAGAGCCCTAAGTCTCTGAGTATTGCACAGGCTCCGCGATAGTCTCTTTGGTCAGCTTCAAAGCCTAGCTCAATATTAGCCTCTACGGTATCTTTACCCTGATCTTGCAGAGCATACGCTTTAATCTTATTAGCTAAGCCAATGCCCCTTCCTTCTTGCTGAAGGTAGATAATGACACCCGAGCCTTCTTCCAGAAGTTTACTAAGCCCTAGAGCCAACTGATCGCCACAATCACATCGGGCGCTGTCAAAAATATCGCCTGTTAAACACTCGGAGTGTACTCGCACTAGACAACCATCAGAGGGTTCTCCTTTTACTATGACTAATTGCTCTCTCTGGTCCAGGTCGTTCTCGTAAACTAAAACTCTCAAAGGTTCTTTGAGTTTCTCACCTAGAGTTTCCAGAGGAAAAACTCCATTCTCAGAAAAAAGTCCCACTGCCTGAAAGCCTGCGATCTCTGCCTCAGCCACTCTTCTAACTACACGCTCAGTAGCGATTCGATACTTTTCAATCTCTTCAACACTTGTAATTTTTAATTGGTGCTTATGACAAAAATCGACCAATGCTTGACCTCGGAGCATTTCCCCTTCTTTGTCCATTATTTCACAAATTACTCCAGCAGGTTTTAGACCCGCTAGTCTGGCTAAATCGACTGAACCCTCAGTTTGCCCATTTCTTTCGAAAACTCCCCCGGGGCGAGCCGACAAAGGGAATACCCAACCCGGACAGACAAAGTCATCAAGGCTGACTTGATCCTCAGCTAAAGCCTTAATAGTTTTACTTCGACCTTTTGCGGTAACGCCCTCTGTTGCAACTTCTCGGTGATCCAAAGAAACAGTAAAGTTAGTCCCGAACACACTACGGTTATTGGACACCTGCATGCTAAGGCCCATTTCCTCAACCTTTCTTTGCTCAAGGCTAATACAAATAAGCCCCCGTCCCTCATTAATCATGAAGGCTATTACCTCTGGAGTGACTGACTCAGCAGCGATCGTTAAATCTCCCTCATTCTCTCGATCATCATCATCGACAAGAACAATAGGTTTCCCTGCTCTGATATCTTCAAGAATTTCTTCAAAGGGATCCAGTTTTAAAGTCGTGCTCATCTTAACTAGCCTGTTTTTACTTCCATTGCTCTTTGAACATATCTCGCTAAACAATCTGCCTCAAAGTTTACTTTATCTCCCACCTTAAGTTCGCCAAGAATGGTCTCCGACCAGGTCAAAGGAATAATGTAAACAGAGAATCCTAGATCAGTGACTTCGCCAACAGTAAGACTAACTCCTGAAATGGCAACAGATCCTTTTGGGGCGACCAATGCCTCCAGCCCAGAGGGTAAAGAGAAAAACAGACGATGAGTATTTTTATCCGGGGCCTTTACCTCAAGTAACTCGCACATGGTATCCACATGGCCAAGCATTAAATGACCATCCAAGGGCTCTCCCAAACATAAAGCAGGTTCAAGATTGACACTAGCTCCAGTAGCTAGGGCACCCAGGGTAGTCTTTTCTCTGGTTTCACTTGCAAGCTGAAAGGAAGCTTTTCCATTAGTCTGAGAAACTACGGTCAAGCAAACACCAGATATGGCTATCGAAGCACCCTCTTCAAACTCTCGTTCTGAGAACAAGTGACTTTCGATTTCGAGCTCTCCAGCATCGAGGCTTGCAATCTGCCCCTTTGATTTTACAATTCCACTAAACAAAACTAGTTTGACCTTTGATAACAACAAAGCCGATCGCTGCCTGATCGCATTTCAGATTTAAGTTCCAGCCCTGCAATCTTGATATAATCCCCGACATTTAGGGTAGGCCCGTCGCCGCCCAAACTATCTGAGCTTTTGAAGATCAGCAACCTATCTACCAATGCCGAGCTAAGCAAAGAACGTGAAAGCTCCGCCCCTCCTTCAACCAAAACGGATTCAAAGCCATCTTCACCCAAGCGTTCAAAAAGACTAGAAAGATTTGGCCGATCATCCTGGTTATCCAACTCTATGAGCTCAATACTTTTACTAAGAAAAGCCTGCTTTACCATTTTATCTAAGCCCAAGGGACAGACAATGGCAGCATTAGATTGAAGCATTTTGGCTTCGGGAGGCAATTGCAAATCAGAAGAAACTACAATTCGCTTAGGATCACACCCATAACCAGAGCGATTGGTAAGTAAAGGATCGTCAACCCTACAGGTTTCAGCTCCCACCAAAATCGCTGAAGAAAAAGCTCTTAAGCTCTGAACGAAGCGCTGAGACTGGGGACAACTAATTTGAGTTTGTAATCCTCGACCTACACTAAGCCTATTGTCCGAAGAAAGTGCTAGCTTGAGGGTTACAAATGGACGGCCTGTAAACACAAGATTACGCCATCCTCGATTTAGTTGCTGTTCAAGTTCGGCGCAGACCCCTACTTTCACCTCAAGTCCTTTAGCTCTTAAAAACTCGCCTCCACCAGAAGCTTTGGGATTAGGGTCAGCTGAGCCATAAACAACTCGCTCAACTCCACTGGCGAGGATTGCTTCCGTGCAGGGAGGGGTCTTACCCTGATGAGAACAAGGTTCGAGAGTGACATAAATAGTTGAGCCAATGGAACTATTTCCTGCGTTTCTTAAAGCTAAAACTTCAGCATGAGCCTCTCCAGCTTTTTGATGCCAGGCTCTCCCTACGATATTTTGATCTTTTACAACCAGGGCTCCAACCATTGGGTTTGGAGCGACAGAGCCCAAGCCATTTTTGGCTAGGGCTAGTGCTTGAAGCATAAATCTCTTATCGCTAAACATTTGTGCTGGGGCTTGGCTTCCGCTTAACCCTTTTTAGAAGATCTTTTCTTCGCATCCTCGACCAGAGAAATCACATCTTCTGGATTAGCTGAAGTTGAAGAGATACTACCAGAGACAAGATTCTTAAGAGCTTCCATAAACTCATTAACATCCGAGAACTCTCTATAAACTGATGCGAAACGAACGTAAGCTACTTGGTCTAAAGCATGGAGGCGTTCAATTAACATCTCTCCTATCACAGTACTTGGCACTTCTTTGTCACCTAATTCCAAAAGACGAGCTTCAATACTCTTAACTACGTCCTCCATCTGGTCAACACTAACTGGCCTCTTCTCGCAGGCCTTTCTCAGACCGCTCATAACCTTTGCACCATCGAAAGCTTCCCTCTGACCGCCCTTCTTGACGATCATTGGTAAGCTTTCTTCTATGCGCTCAAAAGTTGTAAAACGAAACTCGCACTCCTCGCATTCGCGACGGCGACGAACAGAGCGACCCTCTCCGCCTTCACGGGAATCAACTACTCTTGTCTTCTGGCAACTACATCGAGGACATTTCATTTTAGCTTCTGGACTAAATTCGTTAGCGCACTTGTATTAAACTCTGTTTAAAAACTATCGCAGGCAGAGCATAGTCCTAGAAGGAAAATTTTACAATTTTGATGTCAACTAGCAGATGTGACAAATCGAGTAAGAGACTATACCCTCACAAAATAGACCTGGATCGCAGGAAATTCTTACTGAAGCCTGTATGGAAACTGGGGACGCTTCTTACAAAGCTCAACCACTTTTTCTCGGACAGCTGCTAACTTCTTGTCATCACCAGCACCATCGACGGCACCTCGAATACACTCAGCAACAGCTGGCATATCTTCTGTGGTGAAACCTCTGGTGGTTAAACAAGGAGTTCCAACTCGCACACCACTGGTAACCTTCGGAGGCTCCGGGTCATTAGGAACTGTATTTTTATTGACAGTAATTCCAGCCAATCCGAGTGACTCTTCTGCTTGAGCACCATTAACGCCAGTGCCTTGAAGATCGATTAACATGACATGTGAATCAGTTCCACCAGCAACGATTTTCAATTTAAGGTCGGCCAAGGAAGCTGCAAGTGCTCGCGAATTAGCAACAACATTCGCTGCATAATCCTTAAACTCTGGTTGAAGAGCTTCTTTAAAGGCAACTGCCTTAGCTGCAAT
>CALIEE010000218.1 GCA_938022485.1 uncultured bacterium
AGACAACAAGGGACCAAGCACCCAAAAAGAAGCTCGCAGGGAGCGAACCAAACCATAGGGAGCTTCAGTTCGATTGATGGAAGCCGCCTGAATACTTACTTTATTTTTATCCCAATGCACTTGAGCACCAAGGTTAGAAAGAAGCTTGAGGGTAACAGATATGTCCTCAAGCTCAGGAACATTGGAGAATATACACTTGTCAGCTGTCAGTAGTGAGGAAATAAGTAAGGGGAGAGCCGCGTTTTTCGCACCAGAAACTCTCACCTCCCCTTCAAGAGGAATACCTCCTTCAATATGTATCAGATCAGCCAATTCTATTTCTCAAAATTCTGTAGTTTGATTTCAGCCACTCGGTCATGCCCAGCAAGATCTTGGTGCAGCTCTAAACCCTCGCCCAAACCGGCTCTTCTGCTGCACTCCAAAGCGGACGAACCTTGAGTATAACCTATTTCAAGCAACAGAAAACCAGCCAGTCCCTGGCTAAACCTTTCCACACCTTGAATAATTTGTTCAATAATTTCAAACCCTTCCTTCTCTGCAAACAAGGCTTGAGCTGGTTCAAACTGACTCACATCCCGAGGTAGGCAATCTCCCTTACCAATGTAGGGAGGGTTACTCACCACTAGTAAGGATTTAAAACTATCATCTAGCTTAGGAAAGGCTTCAAACAAGTCTCCCGAGAACCATCTAATTTTATCTCTACAGGCATGTTTCTCAGCGTTAGACTTAGCAACTTCAATCGCTTTTTCCGAGATATCCGACGCCCAATACTCAATAGGCCTACTCGCGATTTCTTTCTCCTGCATCAACTCCAAGACAAGGCTGATCATGACACAACCCGAGCCTACCCCTATTTCTAATACTAGTATGGGTGGCTCAAGCATTCGGGCCTTCTCTAGGGCCAGTTCAACTAGCAGCTCAGTTTCTGGTCTTGGAATTAAAACATCCCGACTAACTTCAAAAATTCTGCCGTAAAACTCTTTTTCTCCGAAGATACTTGCGACAGGCTCACTCTCGGCTCGTCTATTAAAACAAGAAATAGCTCGATCTTTCCCTTGCTCACTAACTTCAAGATCTAGGTTTATCAATAGCCAAGAAAGGTCTTTCTCAGTATTTTCTGCAAGTGTAAAAAGAAGAATAAGGTCAACTTCCTTTGCTATCTGCTCTGGGGGAACTTGAGAAAGATTTGGCAGGTTGGCTAGACAGGATAAGATACTTCGACCTTCCTCCCTCAATTCACGAATTTTCATCTAACCTATTCTTCTTCACCTTTCAGAGCTTCAGCCCTGTAAAAGGCTTGAAGAGGGTTGGACACAAGAGCCAATTCTCCTCCCATCAAATCATCAAGTTGATATAGGGTCAGGTTTATCCGATGATCTGTCACCCGTCCCTGTGGAAAATTATAGGTGCGGATTCTCTCAGAGCGGTCTCCAGTACCAATCTGCTGGCGCCTATTCTCACTTCTTTCAGCGTCCAAAGCCGCCTGTTCCAAATCAAATAGGCGTGCCCTCAACACAGCCATCGCTTTGGCTTTGTTCTTAATCTGCGACTTCTCATCCTGACAAGTTACCACTAGACCGGTTGGTTCGTGAGTTATTCTAACCGCAGAATCAGTGGTGTTTACACTCTGCCCCCCCGGACCAGAGGCTCTAAACACATCAATTCGTAGATCCTTATCATCAATTTTAACGTCAACCTCTTCTGCTTCTGGCAAAGCCGCTACAGTCACAGTTGAGGTATGAATCCTACCTTGAGTTTCAGTCTGAGGGACTCGCTGAACCCTGTGAACTCCACTTTCATATTTAAACAAACTGAAAGCACCGGCTCCCACAAACCTTGCGATAATTTCCTTAAAGCCACCAACTGAAGATTTAGAACTACTCATAGTCTCTACTTTCCAGCCTTGGCTCTCAGCAAATCGACTATAAAGAGTGAACATATTCTCAGCAAATAGTGCGGACTCGTCCCCTCCAGCTCCTGCTCTTATTTCAATAATAGTGTTTTTATCGTCATTAGGGTCTTTAGGAATGAGTAAATACATCAACTCTTCCCTCAGCTTTTCTTTCTCCTCTTTTAGCTCCTCTCTTTCGGCTTTAGCTAACTCTTTCATTTCTGGGTCTTCGGCGTTTTCAGCTAGCTCTTCAGCTCCAATTAGCTCAGAGTCAACTTTTTTCCAGCGGCCAAAAGTTTCCACAATAGCACTCATCTCGGAGTGTTCACGTGACAGGTCCCTCAGCTTATTGCGATCTGAGATGATTTCAGGATCAGAGAGCATTGAACCTAGCTCTTTAAACCGCTGCTCAATATGAGACAGCTTTTCTTTCATTGCAGGACGCATCAGGGTTTTTCCAAAAAAGATTAGACTTACATCCACCCCTCCAGGGCGGCGTCCATCAATATAGAGAAATCACCCCCATGGCTCAAGCGTTCTCGTAGTTTTAGCTAATTCCCCTCGTCAGTTCTCCCCAGCTTTGTTACACTCCGAGACCTTTAAGATCAGACATAGGTCAATGTTATCTAAACGAAGTTATTGCTCTACCATTCTCCTCGTTGCTCTCGTAGCGACTCTGTGGTTCAGCGCTTGCTCCAAACAAACTTCACCACGCCAGGCATTGGAGGTATTGAGAAACTCTGAAAATACAGAGGAACTTATCTCAGCAGGCAAAACTCTTATTCGAAAACCATCCGTACGTGACTGGGGGCTAGTTGAGTTGGCTAATGCTTTGCTTGAAAATGAAGAACCAAGTTTAGCTGTAGATTACTATTCTAAAGTTGACGAAAACTCTGCCGCCTCTCTTGATTCTAGGCTAGGAATAATCATGGCTGGTCTTAAGATTGATTCAGCTTCAAAGACCGACTACCAAAAGGTTGAGCAGGAACTCTCTACCATTGAAGCCCTAGCATCTTCCAAACACCGAAAAGATTTACTTCCCTCAGTCTTTCTAACCAAAGCTCACTTATTTTCTTTGGCAGGTTCGACAAAGGAATCAGAAAGATTTCTGCTTCAACTTTGCGAAGGCCATCCAGGCTCTTCCGAGTTTCCAGAAGCTTTTAGATTACTCAAGCAGCTCAATCCAGAACCAAGCATTGCTACTCTCTCAGAATGGGCAGGATTTTTATCTAAGGCAGGACGTTTTGAGGAGAGTCTTGACTTAACAAAGAAAGGAATTGCCCAAGCTAAAGAAAACAGCAAAGGGCAATTGGAACTTTTCGCTCAGCACGAGCGAACCCTGAGAAAACTGGGAAAGAAGGAAGAGGCCGACGAAATTTTAAACCGGATGGCCTCAAGCGCTACTGAAGGCATTGCCGATCAAGCTCTTTTGAGGCTTGGAATGAACGCGTGGAATATCAACGAACATCAAGAAGCTTTAGAATGGTTCAAAAAGATATCTATCAACTTCCCCAAAAGCTCTCTTTCACCTAAAGTTAATTACCTTCGAGGTAGAATACTCGAAGAGTTGAAAGAGTTTGATACCGCTAAAAATATTTATGAAAAGATCGTCTCTTCTTTTGAAAAGCGAAAAACCAATTCTTTATCCGCTCTTGAAAAAGAATACTACCTGAAAGCTGCAAAAAGGTTACCTTGGATTGAGATAGTTCGCGGCAACAAAGAAGATGGGCGAGTCCAAATGGGCAAGCTCCAACAGCTTGCCAAAACATTATCTAACAGAGAACTAGAGATCCATGCTAATTTTTGGAAGAACTATAAAGCCGAACAAACTTATTCAAACAGAGAGAAACTGGATTTAGCTGATGTAGACTTTTATTCAATCCAGTCTGGAACTCCAGAACTCGCACCAAAAGAAAAATCCTGCAGAGCCGAATTACCAAAAAAGCTGGTTAATAGACTATCTTCAATTAAAAAACTGCAGTTCAGAGAGTTCGCAACAAGGGAGATTAACTGGTCACTGGCCGACAAAATGCCTTCAAAGTCCCAATCCTGGGGTCTTGCGGATCTTGAAAAAGTTTTATCTATTGCCGAACTTCACAGCGAGTTCGCAGATCCTTCAGACTCAATCAAGCTAGCCAACTTAGCTCTTAGCAAACTCAAGAATAATCCCCAGCTAAAACATAAGTGCTTGGCCAGCATTCAACAAATCTTGTACCCTGCTCCGTTTGTTAAACATTACAACTCCCTTGCTGACAAATATCGACTAAGCCCTTCACTACTCTTAGCTATCACCCGAACTGAGAGTCATTTTAATCCTCAAGCTATTTCACGAGTGGGTGCTAGAGGTTTAATGCAACTAATGCCAAACACTGCAAAAATCGAAGGCCTAAAAGAAGGAGAAAGTCTATTCAATCCAATGGTAAATATTTCTTTGGGCTCTAAACATCTTTCCAGACTAATGGATCAATATGATGGCGAAGAGATTTACGCTATCGCCGCATACAACGCAGGTACAGAAGCCGTCAATCGCTGGATTAAAAGGTATCCCAACTTAAGTCCAATTGAATGGTCTGAACTGATTGGATACCCAGAGACACTAAATTACGTAAAAAAGGTTAGTTACTCTGCTGCAATTTACACGCAAGTCTTGGCAAGAAAGTGGGAGAACTAAAACTGTTCAGACCCCTGGGATGGCTTTGCCCTGAAGTCTTTTTTCAGCACTGTATCTTGCTCAGCTTTATCAATAAATTTTTCTTTCCAAACGCCCTCAACAAAATGCGTCTTTTTAAAACTTTGAAGTCTAGGATGATCCAACCCAAGAGAGGCCGTTTCGGGCTCTAATACGGTAACTATCTGGCCAGACAGCAACTGCTCAGACACATAGTCTTTCGCCCCCTCCAAAGTTTCTACACTTGAAGACTGCACAGAAACTAAGTGGTGCTCTCGAGCCTCGCCAGCAAGTCGTCTCTTTTCAACTTTTCTCCTACCAAGCAATCCCCAAAGGAACCCAAGGCTTTGCGCAGCGAACATACCCAAGCCTGCAGTGAATCTACCGGCCACATGCTTAATGTCAGTTTCTACCAAACTTGAAAACGGGCTGTATCTATCAACTGCACAAAAAAGTCTGATCAAACCGAAGCCAATAAATACCCAACCCGGCAAACTTAGCCACCATGGCCCCAGCAAAAGAAGCCAGCCAGCAGAAAGTTCAAGAAGAATAGCGATAAAGAATTGAAGGGTGCTTAAATACTGTTCCCCAAAAAGCCTCCCTCCCTCGGCATCACCTCTGGCATATCGAAAAACCATTCTAAAAAGCTTAGGAAAGCTCTTTGGCATTGTCCAATGAACTATAGCATCGGGAGTAAAGGCCGTTTTTCTAGCAAAAGAACGGCAGTGCAAAGCAAACAAGCTATCTTCACCAGCAAAAGTTAGATAGTCAGGAAACCAACCCGCTTGCACCCAAAGAGATTTTCTAAAAGCTTGAGATCGAGCTGAGGGAAGAAAAGTTGTAAGATCACCGGGATCGATATCTCTAATCAAGAAATGAGAGTACATCTTACTCCAAAAACTCGTCGCCTCCGCTCTGTAATGACCCATGGAAAAATCAGTCTCCGGATCAACCAAAAGCGGAAAAACTATACGCTCCAGCCAGTAAGCGTCTAAACGACAACCTAGGTCCGTGACTGCAATTAAGTCATAACTCGCAGCACCAATTGCCTGATTTCGCCCATAGGCTATTGAGGCATTTTTAAGTTGAAGAACTTTAAATGATATTTCAGAAAAGTTTGGCTGAGATTGAAGCTGACTAATTTCGAATTTTATTCGAGTAACAGTGCTATCACTCGAACCTCCATCAGTTATTACTACTTCTTTCGGGAGAACTGACTGAGCGCCAAAAGAATTAAACCATTCAGAAACAGAGTTCTCTTCATTTAAAACTGTGATCACCAAACTGCAATCAACTAAAGATCCAGGAGGCAAACCTTGAAAAATCTTTCCACTAAACTTTTCGGCACTCGCGCTTTCGAAGGAATACACGCTCACATCAATTTCTGGAATATTTCCAGAAGCTCTACCAAACAGATTAGCTCCGAACCTCTCTAAACAAGGAGGTGCCATTCGATGAACAAAAGAGAAGAAATAGTCCGAGGGTCCAACAACAGCCATTTTTAAACTCCCAGTATCGAAAAAAGGTAAGAATAGGGCACAGACTCCTAAGTCGCTTAGACTTTGACAACCTGCGTCATGATGCTTATAGCATAAATATCATGTAGAAATAACCCTCTGCTACAAAATATGGAATATCGCGATTATTATCAAGCACTTGGCCTAAAAAGAGAGGCCTCTCAGGAAGACATTTCCAAGGCTTATCGCAAGCTAGCCAGGAAATATCACCCTGATTTGAACAAAGATCCGAGAGCAGAGGACAAATTCAAAGAAATTAATGAAGCCCATGAGGTTCTTGGCGACGAAAAAAATCGCAAGGCCTATGACCGACTTGGCTCGGGTTGGCGTGGTGGACAAGACTTTAGACCTCCACCTGGCTGGGAACAAATGTTTGGTGGCCAAGGAGCTGGTCAACAATTTGGTTTTAATTCCTCGGGTCAGGCTGGAGCTGGTGGTTTTAGCGACTTCTTTCAAAGTCTTTTTGGTGGCACGGATGGTTTTCCTGGAGGACAGCAGAGTTCCTTTCAGTCGATGGCAGGCTTCGGCTCTCGGAAAGGAGAAAATATTCAGAGTGAGCTCGAAATTAGTATTCAAGAGGCCTTTAAAGGAATCACCAAAACAATTTCTTTTACCCTGCAAGGTGTCGGCAGCTCTCCTGATTTGAAATCCTACCAAGTTAAAATCCCTAAAGGATGCACTGACGGAAAGACAATAAGGCTTACTGGACAAGGTGCCAAAGGAGTAAATGGTGGTGCTGATGGAAACCTCTTGCTTAAAATTAAAGTTAAAGATGATAAAAATTTTAAACTAAAGGGTAAAAATATAATTACAAAATTTCCAGTAAGCCCTTGGGAAGCTGCCCTTGGTGCCAAGCTAGAGATTGAGACTCTAGACTCCAAGGTAAGCTTGTCTATTCCGCCCGGAACCAAAAGTGGTCAAAGGCTTAGATTGAAGGGCAAGGGAATGCATTCAAGTAAAGGAGAGAGTGGAGATCTACTCGTAGAGATACTAATCACAGTTCCTAGATCCTTGAGCGAACAAGAAAAAAGTCTTTTTGAGGAACTTTCTTCAGTCTCCACATTTGACCCGCGTAAAAACCGTGATTAGGTTTTATCGTAAACAATTTTTCAGGGTCAAAAATGAACCAGGCAAACTATACCTCAAACTCTAGGCTAGCTCTCCAAAACGCACTCAGTATTGCTACTGAAAATAGGCATACTGAATGCAGCATTCTCCATCTAGCCCAAGCTCTAGTTGATCACAAGGACGGCTTTATTACCTCTCTGCTAAACAAGATGGCCGTAAATCTTAAAGGTTTGCGCCAAGATATATCAAAACAATTAGAAACTCTGCCAATTCTAACCGGCGAACTTCCAAATGAAAGTAACATCCGTGTATCCGGAGAGTTTGGAAAAGTTCTAGAGGAATCTTCAAAAATTTCTGAAGACATGGGCGACAGCTGGGTCTCCGTTGAACATTTATTTATTGCTATTCTCAAGTCTGACAAAAGCAAGCTGTTCTCAAATCATAATATTGAAGAAAAAACTTTTAAGGAGGTTGTTATGGAAATTCGTGGAAACAGAAAAGCAGATTCAGAAAATCCGGAGGCAACTTACGACGTTCTTTCTAAGTATGGCCAAGACTTAATTGAGGCTGCGCGAGCAGGCAAACTCGAGCCTGTAATTGGCCGTGATGAAGAAATAAGAAGAGTAATTCGAGTGCTATCTCGAAAAACAAAAAACAATCCAGTGTTAGTTGGACAACCGGGTGTCGGTAAAACCGCCATAGTCGAGGGACTTGCTCAGCGAATAATTCGTGGTGATGTGCCAGAAGGTCTCAGAAACAAAACTCTCTTCTCTCTAGATATGGGAGCCTTAATTGCTGGCGCTAAGTTTAGAGGTGAATTTGAAGAACGGCTGAAGGCTGTATTGCATGAGGTCAAAGAATCGAATGGTGCTATCATTCTTTTCATAGACGAGATTCATACTATCGTTGGGGCTGGCAAGACTGATGGAGCCATGGATGCAAGCAACATGCTTAAGCCAATGCTCGCCAGAGGAGAACTTAACTGTATTGGTGCAACTACCTTAGATGAATACCGACAATACATGGAAAAAGACGCGGCACTTGAACGAAGGTTTCTGCCTGTCACTGTAAACGAACCAACCCTCGAGGATACTATTTCAATTCTTAGAGGACTCAAAGAAAGGTTTGAACTTCATCATGGGGTAAAGGTGTTAGATAACTCACTGGTTAGCGCTGCCAACCTATCCAACAGATATATTGGAGACAGATTCCTACCTGACAAAGCAATCGACCTGGTGGATGAGGCTTGCGCCATGATCCGCACAGAAATTGACTCAATGCCAGCTGAGCTAGATCAAGTTAGTAGAAAAGTAATGCAACTTGAAATTGAAGAAGCAGCACTCAAGTCTGAAAAAGACGAAGCAAGCAAAGAGAGGCTAGAGAGCTTGAGGCTTGAACTAGCTGAACTTAGAGACAAAAATAACAGCATGAAGGCTCAATGGGATACCGAGAAAGACGAGCTAGAAAACGTAAGAGGGATTCGTAAAGAAATTGAACAAACCAAACGTTTAATTGCCGAGGCCGAGTTGAGCTATGATCTGAATGAAGCTGCGCAATTGAAGCACGGCAAGCTTCCTCAGCTTGAAGCTTCTTTACTAGAGCTTGAAAAGAAGGCGTCTCAGGCTAAAAGCAGTAAAAGCCTACTCAGAGAGTTAGTTACAGAAGAAGAAATTTCACAAATCGTAGCTCGATGGACTGGCATACCTGTAAGCAGGCTTCTTGAGGATGAAAGAGAGAAGCTACTAAACTTAGAAACTCAACTTCATAAAAGATTAGTAGGTCAAGAAGAGGCCGTTAAGCTCGTGTCTGATGCAGTCATCAGAGCTCGTTCTGGAATCAAGGATCCCGGCCGCCCTACTGGATCGTTTATTTTCCTAGGACCTACAGGAGTTGGTAAGACAGAGCTAGCCAAAGGTTTAGCCGAAGCTCTTTTCGACAACGAAGAGAACATAGTACGCATTGATATGAGCGAGTATATGGAGAAGCACTCCGTGGCTCGTCTGATTGGAGCTCCTCCTGGTTACGTTGGTCATGAGGATGGAGGTCAATTAACCGAAGCCGTTAGAAGACAGCCTTACTCAGTTCTTCTTTTTGATGAAATCGAAAAAGCTCACAAAGATGTTCACAATATTCTACTTCAGATATTAGACGACGGGCGAGCAACTGACTCTCAAGGCCGAACTGTAGACTTCAGAAACACCGTAATCATAATGACCTCCAATATTGGAGCTAGTCACTTACTTGAAGGTATCGGTCAAGACGGAGTGTTAGATGACAGCGCACGCTCTTCCGCTCTAGACCAGCTTAAGGGACATTTTAGACCGGAATTCATTAACCGAATTGATGACATAGTTTTATTTTCTCCATTGACCAAGGGAAATCTGACAAATATTGCAAAGCTTCAAGTGCAGACTCTGTCTTCTAGATTGAAAGAACTAGGCATATCCTTAGAAATTAAAGACAAAGCAATAGATTTGATTATAGAAGAATCTTACGATCCAGGTTTTGGAGCAAGGCCAGTGAAACGCTACATTCAACATTCATTGGAGACACTGATTGGCCGTGCAATAGTCGAAGGTTCAATTGCCCAAGGTGATAGCCTGACTGCGGATGAAGCTGAAGGTGAACTAATAATTCTCTCGGCTGGACAACGACTAACTCAAGCGTGCAAGAACAGCTCTGTTCCACTCACCCACTAGTGTGTGCTTATAAGATTAAACAATTGTTAACTAAGGGCTTTAGAGAAGCCCTGCTCTAATACCTGGTAGTCTTCCTTACCTACGGAAACTCTAATCAGGTTAGCCGATACCCCACAAGACTCGGCCCAGTCCAGCTCATTATAATGAGCTAGCAAGGTATAAGGACAGGCAAGTGTAAAGACGGTCCCAAGACTGGGACCTTTGCTAAAGGGAAGTCTATCAAAAAACTTTCCAGGGCTGCCCTCAAGCTCAATTGACAGCAAGGCTCCATAACCACCTTCTGAGCGGCGCAGCTTGTCATATTCCTGCTTACCATCAAGACCGGGGTAAAG
>CALIEE010000219.1 GCA_938022485.1 uncultured bacterium
TTCCGCACTCCTTTGTCCCTGAGCTTTTCCATTCCTTCCCGGATTCCTGGGTTACCATAGCGCATGCCAATTTCTACGTGCACAGGGCTTTCTAGCTTTTCCTTGAGCCTTTTTTCTAATTTCTCTTTTTGAGACTCGGCAAAGACCAACAATGGAGAACCTTTTTCAGTCCAAATTTCTTTATAAAGCTCTGCAGATTTAGCAGGCCTTGTCTGAAGGACAATTAGATTGAGAATTGGCCACCATTTCCATTTGGGGAGCTCTATCACCCTCGGATCAGAGAGAAACTCGGCCAAATATCGCTTAAGCGAGGCTTTGTCTGGGGCATCAGGAGTACCTAAATTGGCAAGTAAAATACCAATTGAGGGTACTTCTCCGTGCTTAAATGTTCGACTACTAGAAAATTTCATTGAAAATATGCAAAAGTCTTGAGACCCTTAAAGAAAAATCAGGTAGCCTACGGCTATTCTGTTCCCTAACAGGATTTATCATAGTCTTTTAAGAAAAACTAAAGGCGTAAATAGCGTCTAATTAAATATGGAATTTATTACTGCATTTTTGGTTTTACTTCTAGCACTCTGGCTGGTCTGGTTTCTGGGCTCTGCCTTTTTTCGAGGAATAAGTGCGGTACTGCCAGGAGCTTCGAAATCAACTAAAGTAGAGACCTCCTCCAGGAAAAAGTCTTCAAACCCATTGCTTAAGCAAAAGAAGCGCATGGGTCAGGCGGTGGCATTGGTTGAAGAGCAAAAATACCCCGAAGCTCTAAAAATTCTGAAAAACTGTTTTGCCTTGGAACTTAGCCCCAACAGAGAAACTCTTGCTGACGTTCACGAACACAATCAGGAAGTTCTAGCTCATTTTTTTGAATTGGCTGAAAAGCGGGATGTAAGAATTGCTAATATTTCAAGTTTAGAAGCTCTGCTCAACCAACGAGGAGAGTGTGAACTAGAACTGGTAAAGTCTGAAATTAGTTATAATAAACTAAAACAACGCCGTTCTGAATCAGGTAAAGATCTTCCCGATTGGGGTAAGAAAGAATTTAGAGATAAAATCAAAGTACTAAAGGAAGATCGGTCTAAAAATCTAGCAGAACTGAAGATCGAGCTTAAAAAAATGTATAAGCAACTCTCCTCAGTTTCTCCTGAGAAAGCCGTCTATCATTAATAAACCCTTGAGCTCCTTAAAGTCTAAATTTCTTCTTTCTCCTGACGTTACCTACCTAAATCATGGGGCCTGTGGCGCCTGCCCTAAAGAAGTTTTTTGGGAGTATCAAAAATTTCAATTAGATTTCGAGCAGCATGGTTGTAGGTTCATGGACTTCAGCTATCCTGAGCAATTTCATAGGAGCCGCGAAGAACTTGCTGCCTTCGTAAACTGCTCTCCTAGTGATCTTACGCTAATTCCAAATGTAACTCATGGGGTAACAACTGTTCTCCGCTCCCTTATGCTTCCTAGCCCCGGTGAGATTCTGCTCACCAATCAGCGCTATAGAGCCTTTGAACGACTTTGGGAGGAATCAGCCCTCGAAAGAATAATTCCCGTAGAAACAATGGTTAATTTTCCAGTTAGCTCAAATCAAGAGCTGCTCGAAAATATTTGGAGTAACGTAAACAGAAACACCAGTGCTATTTTTATCTCTCACATTGCTTCACCAACTGGATTGATTTTTCCAGTAGCTGAGCTTTGCCGCAAAGCCCGAGAACGAGGCATTTTTACAATTATTGACGGTGCTCACGCTCCGGGCTTAATTCCAGTCGACCTAGAAGCTATAGACCCTGACTTCTATATTGGTAATTGTCATAAATGGATGTCAGCTCCTAAAGGTGTCGGCTTTCTATATGTTCGTGAGGAACTTCAAGCCTATTTAAAACCTTTGGTCGTAAGTCATGGCCAAGAATTCCCAGGCGCGATTGGCTCACCTCTAGTCGATGATACACTCTGGACTGGGGTGAAGGACTCTTCTGCTATGCTAAGCCTGCCAGCTCTATTCAAGTTCTACTCAGAAAATGATTGGTCAGCTCAGCAAGAGCGAGCACATCAATTAGCCGTTAGCTGCCATCAATCACTAATCGCCATGTTCGGAAATCCTCCCCTTTTCCAACCTGAAAGCAGCTTCTATCGACAAATGTTTGCCTATCCTCTTCCCACTAAAGATTTAGCTAAGGTAAAAACCTTTCTATTCGAAAAGCATAAAATCGTTATTGGGGGGTTTCCTTACGAAGACCAAGCCTGGATTCGACCTTCTTTCGCTGCCTATAATTCAGAAGAAGATCGAGACCACTTACTTCAGGCCCTAGCTGACTACTTCTCACTAACCCATTAAGTTCTAGGCTTAAGGCCATTCAGAGCTAAAATTATTTGGAAGCGGAAAATAAAAAAACCCGGCAAAGCCGGGTTTATCTAGCAAAAGAATCTCTCGATTTTCGCTGGCTAGCCTTTAACCTTAGCTATCAGCTTCACTACATCCTCTTCTACAGAAGGATCAGACTCTCTTCTCTGCTCAATTACTCTATTGGCGTGAATAACTGTGGAGTGGTCACGTCCGCCAAAA
>CALIEE010000220.1 GCA_938022485.1 uncultured bacterium
GCCTCTCCCATCTGATGTCTCAGATCTGAATCCTCGATTAAGCTAGTTAAAGCTCGCTTAAGCTGCTCTCTGTCACACTCTCCATTGTTTAACTGGAGCAAAATACCTGTCTTACCCTGCTCTACTGCTTCAGGCGTGCCATCTACCGCAGTTGCAACAACAGGCAAACTGCAAGACATAGCTTCTAGCACGACAAGAGGCAGACCTTCTTTTAAAGAAGGCAAAACAAATATGTCCGACTCAGCATAGATCTCCACTATATTATTGACCTTACCTGCAATATCAACCTTATCTTCGAGTCCTAATTTAGAAACCAAAGTTTTAATTCTTTTTAGGTTAGCTTGATCCTTACTGTTATCCGCACCTGCCAAGGTAAGCTCCAGATTTGGGTGTTTAGCCAAGATCTCGGCAAAAACTTCGATTAGTAACTCCTGGCCTTTAACTTTACTTAGATGTCCAACTGAAACTAATCGAAGTGAACTACCATCTCTCCTTGGGGCAGTAACGGAATACTTAGCGGTATCAATGTAGTTTCTGATCGTAACAAACTTGGAATCATCTACCTTTGAAAACTTAAAGTATTTTTTTAGGTTCTCACAGCAAAGCACTACTTTGAAGCAAAGCCTGTACAAAACTCTCTTCGCTTCCCATTCGCTCGGGGGAAAATGTACATAAGAAATTACTTTAGCACCTGAAAGTCGGCCAGCTAATCCAAAGATTTGGGTAAGCACCTTCCCTTCAACGACACAAACTTCTGTTCGATTTTCTTTAAAAAAAGATCTGACTTTCAAAGCCTTGGAAACAAAAGAGAGTGGCTGTTTCCAACTAGCGTAATCCTGGAAATTTACGTATTCAGCGAATGAGCCAACAGCCTCAAGTTCTGATGCGACCTCACCCTGCCCGTTCAAAAGAAAATTAACTTCAATGCCTTCCGAACGGAAAAGCTCAGCCAATTCCAACATTAAAGCCTCGGCTCCCCCCTTAAATCCTCCCGAAAAAGCTAGGCAAACCGAAGGATAACTACTCACGATTCACGAGCCCCAGTCTTGTCATCAAACAATGATAGATAAGCTTTTTCTAGTTTTTGAACTCGAGTAGAAATAGAGAATTTTTTTTGCAAAACTCTCCTGGCTTCATCCTTAATACCTCCAGCCAAAGAACTATCGTCCAGTAAGCTAAGTAAACGAGCGGTACTATTCTCAACTTTACTAGGATCAATCAAGAATCCGTTTTCTCCATCTAGAACTATATCAGAGTGTCCGGGAATATCAGATAAGACACAAGGAACACCCGAGGCCATAGCTTCCAATACCGAGTTTGGTAAACCTTCATGCTGAGAACAGCTTAGATAAACATCGAGAATAGAGTAAATTGCCTTCATATCTTTTCGATATCCAGTGAAAATGACCCTACTAGAAATACCCATTTGCTCCGCCTGTTGTTTAAGAATTTGATGGTCAGGACCGTCCCCAACTACAACAAAAAGAGCATCTGGCACTTCTCTTAAAACCTCTTTAAAAATCTTTAAGGCACTATCAACTCCTTTTTCTTTACTTAATCTACCGGCGAAACCAATTTTCTTATCGCCCGGATCAATATCAAGATCAGTCAAAAGGGAGCGAGATGGTCCCTTGAAGGAAAACCTTTCAATGTCAACTGCATTATTAATCACTTCAACCTTTTCTTTATCCAAACCAAGGCTACCTAGCTCTCGAAACTGCTTTTCAGAAACCAAGACCACTTTATCAAAAAAGCGAAAAATCAACTTATCCAAAGTTTGGTAAAGTTTTAGCTTAGCGGTCTTGGAAACCCAACCATGGGCAATGGTAAAAAGCTTTACTTTCTTGCCATGACAATACCTTACAATAAAGCCAAACAGATCAGCTTTATAACCATGACAAGACAACACCTGAATAGAATGCTGATCAATAAGATTTGATATCTGTTTCGCTACTTCAAAATCAAATGTCTTGCCATCGCCAAGGTAAGTAAAACTTTTTAAAACATCAGGGCTAGTATCCAGTAAATTTCTAAAATCTGCTGCTTTGTCTTCTGGCTCGCCCATCAAACCGACATATAGGCGGAACCTTCTAGAGTCCAACCTACTGGCTATAAGCGAGAGGTTCCGAGGCATACCTCCGAAGCCCTTAGCGCTATAAATCATCAGGATATTAAGTTTTTCCATTCTAGAAGAGCTATCTGAGAGAAAAAACTGCTCTTGTTCTGGCAGCAATGTAAACTGAATAAACTAAGAACAAAGAGCGAAACTGATCGTTTTCCCCCCTAGCCTTAACTGTTCTTAGAGCGAGCAAGGCCACTGGAATCACCATTAAAAGCAAACAAAATAGAACCATCTTCAAACCCAAAAGCTTGCCGACTAAAGAAAATAGCAGCCCAACTATCAGTGCCACAAAGAAGAAAGAATAATAAAAAGGAAGAGCGAGGCTGATTAATTCATTAAAGCGCCATCTACCTGAGGTAAAATACTCAAGACTCGTCAACAATGAATCTCTACCTCTCCACATTTCCTTGCTATAAAGTTCCTTTAAAGTGGTGGGGTTTTTTAAATGAATTGGTGAAAGCTCTTTATCAACAACTATTTTATGGGTTTTGCCAATCGAATAGCCAAGATCAACGTCCTCACAAGTAGTTTTCTTTTGATCAAAGCCCCCAATTTTATCGAAAACATCTCTCCGAACCGCTATCGCTCGAGTGGTGAGCCAACCTGGATTACTACCTTCCCCACTGAAATCTAAATGTACCTTCCAAGCCTTTTCGACCCAAGTTGCGCCATCTGCAAGATCATAAGTTTTAGACCCTGTGAGACCAACAGAGTCATCGCCTAAATGCTTTAAGGCTACTCGCAGCCAGTTTGGTCGAAGCAGGCAATCAGAATCTACAAAAACTAGTAACTCTCCATCTCCGGTTTGAGCGCCTAGGTTTCTAAGTCCGGCTATCGAAGCTTCTGGATCCACAACCACCTCAGCTCCACGCTCTTTAGATATCTGAACAGTCGAATCCTCCGAGCCGTTGTCTACTACTATCACCTGCTTCAAGTGCTTTGGATAGTCCAGATCCATAATATGACCGACACAATCACCGATGGTATCGGAGGAGTTCAGACAGGGTATTACAAATGTAACTTTTGGTTCATTCATAAGTTAGTTAGACAAATCAAATTGGGGGGTCATAAGATTCAGACCTCCCAAC
>CALIEE010000221.1 GCA_938022485.1 uncultured bacterium
ACAGTTGGCTTTTGGATCACTGCTTTGGGAGTCCGTTCCAGTTCGGTTAGTCGGTCAAGACAGTAGACGAGGAACGTTTAACCATCGCCAATCTGTCAGTTTTGATATCGAAAGTGCCGAAGAATACATGCCTCTTCGCAACCTCCACCCTGACCAAGGCACCTTCGATGTCTTCGACTCGATGCTCTCAGAGGCTGCTGCTCTTGGTTTCGAATATGGTTATAGCCGAGAATACCCAGATGGTTTGGTGCTGTGGGAGGCTCAGTTTGGAGACTTTGCCAACGGCGCTCAAATAATTTTCGACCAGTTTATCAGTGCTGCTGAAGATAAGTGGCACCTGCTCTCAGGTGTCGTAATGCTCCTACCTCATGGTTATGAAGGACAAGGCCCTGAACACTCAAGTGCAAGAGTAGAAAGATTCCTACAATTGTGCGCTGAAGATAATATGCAAGTAGTTTATCCTTCTACGGCCTCCCAATATTTTCATGTTTTAAGACGCCAAGTATTGAGACGCTGGAGAAAGCCTCTCGTTGTTTTTACTCCAAAGAGTATGCTCAGAAACCCAGCCGCGGCCAGCGAGCGCTCTGAGTTCACCGATGGCAGTTTCAAGAACGTGTTGGATGACAAGCCTGGCTTTGAAAACGCAACTAGAATAATTCTTTGCTCTGGAAAAATTGTTCATGAATTGAGGAAAGAAAGAGAGCGAAAAGGTGCGAACGACATTGCTGTTGTTAGTTTGGAGCAACTTTACCCATTTCCTGAACAGGAAATAAGGGAGTTGCTTGCGAAGTATGAAAACTACCAATCGATCACTTGGGTTCAAGAAGAACCATCGAACATGGGGGCTCTATTTTACGTGAGGCCATTGCTTGAGAGAATCGCTGGGGGTAAACCTGTCTCGACTGTTAGAAGATCTGAAAGTGCTAGTCCTTCCACTGGTTCTCCCAAAGCTCATGCTCTTGAACAAGAAGCTATATTAAAAATGGCTTTTGCAAAACATTCGACAAGCGCAAACTAACGTTTCAAGTGGAATACAACTTAGAGCTAGCTGGAAAACTGCCTGCGCAAGTTCTGTTTGGAACCAGCTCTTGGACCTACCCAGGTTGGAAAGGGTCGATCTACAATAATAATTACAAAAGTGAAAAGTCTTTTAAGACAGACAGTCTGCAAGAGTATTGTCAGTTCCCTTGGTTCAGAACTGTTGGTATCGATAGCAGTTTTTACGGGCCATTGAAGGAAAAAGTCCTAGCAAACTACAGTGCTCAAGTTCCAGAAAGTTTCAAATGGGTCTCCAAAGTTTGGGAGCGAATTACAATCCCAATTTTTCCTAAGCATGCTCGCTATGGCGCAGCCGCTGGAAAATCCAACCCTGACTTCCTATCCTCCGAACTCTTTAATAAAGAAGTCTTGGGCCCTTATAGGGATAATCCAACTTTTAAAAAGCACTGTGGCCCAATGGTCTTTCAGTTTCAAAACATAACTGGAGAGATGAATTCTCAACCAGATCTCTTCTTTGACAAGCTGGATGGTTTTTTATCGAAGCTCGACCCTGAGTTTAGTTACGCAACCGAAGTCAGAAATAAGAACTTTTTGGTAGCTGACTACTTCTCTATATTGAATAGAAACTCGGCGACTCATTGCTTCAATCATTGGAATTACATGCCTCCATTGATTGACCAAATGAAAGCGGCAGCAATGGCCGGGGGGGTGACTGCGCCGTTTTACGTAGCCAGAATCCTAACTCCACTAGGGTTAAGCTATCAAAATGCAGTCGGTAAGTTTCAGCCCTATGACAGGATTAAACAAAAAAACCAGTCAATGAGAAATGACGTTGTTCGCCTTGCCAAACGAGCTATAGAGAAGAAGTCCAAAGCCTACATCATAGTAAACAATCGTTCAGAAGGTCATTCTCCTGGAACAATTTCGGAAATTGGCTCAGGCCTGGTAGCCGAACATGCTTAGCATCTCCTAACCCACTAGAATTAAACATTTTTTTATAGCGTCTTCTTGCTTTCAGCCGGGCATAACAATCTAAGAAGGTGTTTAGTTGAAACACCCGAAAGATCAATTTGAAACTTAAACTTCTCAAGGATGATGTTGTGTCTGGCATACTCGCAACCGAAAACGAAACCAGGAAGAGCAATCAGGAGCAAACTCTGAACTCCGATACTCAACTATCCTTTCCTAAGACAAATTCTCCTTTCCTCATTGATAGTTCTACACAAGTAGACCCTTTGTTAGATCAGTTTAGTTTGAAGTATAAAGGAATGGCTCCTGATAAAATTTTTGATGCCCATATTTCTATTGTTGGATACGGAACGCCTTCTCAGATAGAAGCCAGCCAAGAAATAACTAACAAAGCCATACAAGGGCTAGGTAGAGAAGAATTTAAGCAATATCTAAAACGTTCTCTGAATCAATATCATGTAATTGCCTCTGTTGCCCCTGGAGACTACAGACATTACCGAGTGGACCAGGAAGCTCCGCAAAAGCTCTCAGATTTTCCGATTCTTGTAGAGCTTTTTAACGACTTAATATCAAAAGAAGAAATGGAGGAGCCAAGACTTTCATTTCAAATGCAGGAAAAATCAATCGAAGAGCTTGCTGGAGCCAATAAAAAAACTGGCAATCCGTATCTAGGTTTCCGCTGGCCAGGAACACCTGGCATTTTTCTTAAAACTGGCAACAGCTCGACCATAGCAAATGAACTGGCACATTCTGCATTCGAATCAATTTTTTCAAAGAATCCTAAGATGCAATCATATCTCGCCAAGGCCTCTCTAGATCATCTTAATTCTGGCACTCTTAGACAAATAAACGAGCTCGTTTCAGATACGGCGTCACTCAACTATGACCCAAACCTGAGCGATCCAGAAGTAGAGCGACAGGTAAGAGAAGAAGTTAGAAGAATATTTAGCATAGGGCTGAACTATACTGTGCCCAAAGAACGCTTTCAAGAATTAGCAAGGAATTCAACTTTTGAAGTTATTCGAGATTCGTATTTTCTGACCACAGGTTTCATGGTTGATAGTGTTAGAGATATTTTAATTTCTAGGGGAATTCCTAAAGCTGAAGTCAACGAGCGGACGAGTATTTCACAAGATGTACGGAATACACGGGAATTCTATGAGACTATAGAGGCTTCCGTGGCTCAGATAGATAATTTCACTACTGAGGATTTGGAACTCGTCAGGCTTAGATATAGGGAGCAGGCTAAG
>CALIEE010000222.1 GCA_938022485.1 uncultured bacterium
GGCAACCGAGGAGGGGCTTTCTCACAGCTTCAAAAGAAAAATCGGTGAAAGAAGGTTGGAGCAAATCGAAATTGAGCAAATACCTACAAGCAGCAAAAGCCCCTTATAAAGGGATATCACTTTGTCTGTCGGATAAAAAACTAAGGAAACTCTCCTCTAAGCCTTGGCTAATTGGTCTGTTCAGTTGGCCTTTGTCCGTGGCATTCGCTTTTTTTTCCCACCCTCATCTCTTAGATTTAATAGATACAAACTCCCTATCATGGTGGGCACCTGTATGGAACTGGTGTGCCGGGTTCTTGGCTGCAGGTTTGCTATTTGCGCTATCTTTATTTCTTTCAATCTGTCTACTTTTTATATTTTCTGGCGTCTTTCAAACCTCAATAGCCAGAGAAGTTTTTCAACAAATGAGGGTAAAACTTCCACCAGAAGACCAAGGCATGGCTAGAGATGCTGGACGAACAATATGGGTCGAAACAGCGAAGTTATTTTGGATTGTACCACTAACTATTACTGCGTTTCTTCTAGGCTTGCTTCCATTCCTTACACCCTTTGCTTTAATTATAACCTCCTGGCTTCTAGGATTTCAGTTTATGGACATAGCCTTGGATAATCTTAGGTTTGGGGCTCTAAGAAGAATCCGCTTTTGTCTAAAACACTTCTTTAAAACTTCGATATTTGGCGCTGTACTTGTAATCTGTTGGGCTGTGCCTTTTTTAGGAATACTAATCGCTCCAGGAGCTGCTGCTGGAGCTGCTTGGCTAGTAGCCAAATGCGAGCTAGTAGAGCTACTACCTGAAAACCCTAATAATGATTAGAAATCGATTTTCACCCGTCATTTCAGGCGCTTAGGCATATCCCCTTCGATCTCTAAGTCTTTAAGTATTCAGCTTAAACTTCCGATAAATACTATAGAGACTCCAAACTCTACGTCCTTAGCAGCAAGCGAGGTCGTAGCTACCTAGGTTTAGTCCTAAGTTAAGTTGCAGGATCTCAAGTGGAATTGAATAAAACAGGTTTCGAGATGAGTGAGAAAACAACTAAAGCCGGTAAAACTACTGGGACGATAAAAAAAGCGGTCGACTCCTTTCAAGGCATAATTGACCAAAAAAAGAAGGCCATGGAAGAGGCTATGCTTGAGGCAGAAAAAACAACTCGAGCAAGGCAAGACAGATTGATCCAGGCTTTAGTTAAAATTAGAAAGGCAGTACGTGACGTTGCCACTTTAGATATGGGCAAAAGATTTTACTTAGACATGAGAAAGGATGACTGGGAAGGCTGGCCTCGAATTACTCTGAGATTGGTTGACTCTAAGAATCCAACCGGAGAGCTTCCTGAACTTGTAGTTATCTCACACGACAGACAGGATTCCGGAACTTTAGAAATTAAGTACGCCAACCAACTCACACCGGTCACTATTTCATTGGCTGATGAAAAACAAGTTGCAAAAGTTACCAGTATTTTAAAAAAATGCCTGAGGGATCACTTGGAGATGATTGGAGACTTAGTAGTTGAAATAGAGCAATCAGATGGCTCTAAGCGGTTCAACAGTTACGATGAAAATTCCGAAGATAAGCAAGGGTCTAACTCAGAAAAATCAGCAACTAAAAATGAAAGGTCAGATAGTTTAAATATTTCTATCGATGCTTAAGATCTACCTAATCTAAGATCCAACTCATCAACTACTGGGTTTCTCTTTGGGTAAGGACTTCTCCTCACCCATCATAGCTTCTAGAAGCTTAGCTTTATCAATCTCAGCTCTAGTCCAAGGATTTTTCCAACCACTTTTGCTAAAATCTCTAGCCTTTCTTAACTTTCTCTCGGCCCAAGGTCTTGCATACTTACGAAGTCGCAGCTCTCCCTGATCAAGATAAGCAACAGCCTGATCATTTTGAAAAAATATTGAAGACTTACCATATTTCCAAGTTAAAGAACCTCTTCCTCTTTTACTGGTTCTTCCATCCGGGGGACCAAAAAGTATTTTTAGCTCAGCTGAACTCCTCCCGATCACCCAATCTCTCACCTCATTCTCCGAGGCACCGGTTATCACCTCCGCAGAAACAAAAGGCGAATAGAGGAATAGGGCGTAGAAAAGCCATTTGGCATTGTTAGCGATCACGATAAGTCATGATTGCAGGCTCAATAAAAAATCTCAAGACTGAAAGAAGAAACCAAGCTAACTGACTGAATCCTAAATAGTTAGGAATCCCCTATCTGTCCTCTGGCCATGCTAACACATGGCGGATATACTCAACCCTATCAAATCAATCTAAGCCAAAATTCAAACTAGGTTGAGTATATACTAAAGAGCTTAAATCACTGGTTTAAAATTATTCACGCCAACTTACATTGTTCCAGCTTAACTCCATCGCCGACCGAGACCAATACTATAAGCTTGGAGTTTATTGCCTTACTGCCTTCAGCTTAAGTGCTGGTCTCTCCATCGCGCTATCTAAAATATTCCTGGGAATGCTTTTGTTGATATGGATAGTTAGAAAGTTTCTTATCAAAGGCAGCAAGGCCTATCTTTTCGAAGCACCACTCCTTAATTCCCAGATCTACCTAATCACACCGATGATTCTCTGGTTGGTAGTCGCCCTAATAGCTACTTGTGCTGGAATAGATTTCTATAGTTCAATTGAAGAGTTAATAAAATCGTCTTTGCATTTTCTATTTCCGCTGCTGGTCCTATCAGTTCTCAACTGCTCCAAGAACGATGCTGAAGCTACCCAGCTCGTAGTCTCACTAATAAATTGTTTAGCACTTAGTATGGGCATAGCTGCTATTCATTCTTTCATAAGCAGCTCACTCGGATTCAGTATTCAACCTAAAATTCCTGGACCTGTTACTGAATCGGGACAACTGACCATGATTATCCCCCTTGTTTTGGGCCTATGCCTGTCCAGTAGCTTTCAAACAGATTTAAAAGAAAAACTTTTTTTTGGAATATCCTTGCTATTGATAGCGCTCGGTTCTTGGCCGTCCAGCCTAGGTTTAGATACACACCTAGGGCTTGTGGTTACCTCAATTGGCCTAGCATTAATGGTCGTCCCAACCATTTTAGATAAATATGGTTCCAGGCGCTGGCCGGCAATTTTGCTGGTTATTTTACTTGGCTCCTTAATCGTGAACCTAAAGCGAGGACCTTGGCTCGGTGTTTTCTCAGCTATTTTTGTTTATGGACTCCTGTCTTCGAAAAAATTAGCTCTTTCAGCTGTGGTAGTAGCAGCAACGATCTTTATAACTTTCGAACCTGTGCGTGAAAGAGCTTTTGATATGGTCGATCATTTCAACATAGGTGGTGGGCGTGGAGAAATTTGGGCCTTAGGCATGGAGCTTGTCCAACGCTACCCCCTAGGAGTGGGCCTAGACAATGCCAGTGTAATTAGAAAGATGAATGATCAACTGCCAGAGCTACATCGACATATGCACAATAATCTATTGAATATAGCAGTTGAAACCGGTTGGCTGGGGCTTACTATTTTTTGTTTATGGATCTTCAGGTTAGTATACTCCTGTATAACCCGCAGAGAAGCAGCTTCAGACAACGATCCAGTAAATATTCTTTTGTTATCCACAGGATGCGCAGTTATAGCTTGGCAAGTTGCTGGCCTTGTTGAATACAATTTTGGTGATGGTGAGGTGATGCTCATTGCCTTTTGTCTCACAGGATTTATAATTGCCCTCGTTGGAATTGCAGACCGGCAGCAGGACCGTTTGCAGTAAATTTGATAGAAGAGAAAGCAATGAACGACTCTAAAATTAAACTCTTTATGGACTTGGCTGGTCAGAACTATGCGGACAAATTCAACGCTGATGACCAAGAAAAAAGAAAATTAGGAGCTCAGCTTCTTCTCTCTGAAGTTTTAGAATATGTGATTAAGGGGCTTGGCGTTAAGCCAGTTTTCAATGGAACTGAAATCACTGACGCAAACGGACTGGACTATCTAGCTGAGGCGGATCCCGACAAAGTCGAAATGCTAGATGGGCTAGCTGACGTAGCCTACACAATGTATTGGAATTCTGTTGCTTTTGGTGCTCCTCTAGAACAAGCATTTGAACTTGTCTGCGACAATAATCTCCAAAAGTTTGTTAAACTAGAAAACTGGAGTGGATCAAAAGGCTCTATTGACAGAAATCAATGGGACCTAGGATGCCGGACAGTTTGGCCCCCTGAAGTTACTCAAGTAACGGTCGTCCAAATATCTGACAATTTTTACGGAGTTGGAAAAGACAAAACTGGGAAGGTTAGAAAACCCTCCCAGTATCACTCTGTTGACTTGCAACCACTAGTTGCTAACTCTTAAGGCTAAGGAGCTAAACCTTTTCCAACAAGAAGATCATCGTCTACGACTGGCTCCCCGAGCACGGTCGATATCTCTAAGCAAAACTCTTTCCAGCTGAGCGATCCCGCTTCTGATTGCAGTGATATTGGAACCTGAGTTCAAACCAAGCACATCACTTCTGATATCTGAAAGACTGTCGCCTGTCTGCGTTTCCAATTTTGACTTAGAAACATTTATCGGACCACCTGACTTAGCAATTCTAAAAACCCTATCTCGCTCTAAAACTAAAGCTTCAACTTTAAAAAGTTTTCGTTTAAATTCGCTGGAAGCAGCCCGAACAGACCTTTGATCAAAGCCATCGGGTTTAGAGATTGAAGATCTTCTAAGGCTCCCTCTAGATACTTTTCCAGCAGCAACTCGTGTATGCTTGGCACTGCTCTTCAAACTAGCCACTTCACTTGATAACCTCTCGACCTCACTTCTTAACGATCTTTCGGTTGAGTCTTTTTTTGCTAGCAAGTCAGCCACTTCTTCCAGCTTTTCTTCCGCACTGTCTGCTCTTTGTTGAAGAGTGCTCTGAAGTTGTTGAACTCGCTGCCTCTGAGCGTTTAAGAGTTGTTCTCGTTTGGAAATACCGCTCTCCAAACTACTAATTTCTCTTGAAACTCGATCTTCACTAGGAGCGGACATCAAGGCTTTTTGTAGTCTCGCAACTTGATCCCTGAGCTCCTCCACTTCGTTATTCTGAGCCAGACCTTTCAAGGCCACCCTTCTTGACCGAACTAAGCCTTTTTCCAATATAGCGATCTTCCTTCTCATAGATGAAATTTCTAAACTGCAATCTCTAGGAGCTTTTGGATGCGCTGCTGGGGTAATAACATTTCTTGGCTGAGGATCCTTACTCGTGGCAAAAGACTGGCCCAAATCTTCTTCATCTATATCAAACTCACTACCCACGCTTACCTCATGATCCTCGATCTGGTTCTCCAAGGAGTTTACCTGTCTGTTAAGGCTATCAACAGTAGCCTCAAGCTCTGCTATATGATCAACTATCTGAAAACCATCGCTATCAACTCGATAAGCTCTTCCATCAGCCAATCGTCCTGATTTGGCCGGAGCAGAAGTTTTCGCATTAACAGCGCCTTCAATCTTCGCAGAAGGTAGACCTCTACCATCTTCCGCAAGAGCTAAGCTCGAAATGACTAGGATACTGCTGCAGAGCTTTAGAAAATTCATGATTGCGACCTCTTGTTGGTAAAACTAGTAAAATAATTGTCAGAGCAAATGTCTCTTCTCTCCTCTCTAAAATCAACAAAATGTTGGTCGCTGTTGAAAAGTAATCAAAACATCTGATTGAATTGAGTCAGTTCTCTCCACCAATAAACTGTATTACTTCAAAATCCGCAGAGAGCGCCCTAAGTCTTTCGTTTTACTATCCTTTCCTGGCCAGTATCTACTTGTTGACTTTAAGATGTATTTAGAGCAATAAACACTTACTAACAAGCCGTGCAAATGTTTGACATACCTAACTCCAAATAAACTGCACACAAAGTAGGAGCTTAAAAAATGGAAACTCCCGACGTTTGGAAAGAATTCAGCGGAAACGTGATAACCCATAGCGGTGCCCATCATTTGCTAGCTATTTTAGAGCTAACAAATGAGAGGGGGTACGCTCGGGTTACTGATATCGCTCGCTCTTTGGAAATTACAACTGGAAGCGCTTCAACAAACTTAAAAAGTCTCAAAGGTAAAGGTCTCGTTCAAGAAGACGAAAACAGGTTCCTTTCTCTTTCAGCTGAAGGTCGAAAACTAGCTGAGGCCATTATTAAGCGAAGAACAACTTTAATTAAATTTTTCACCAAGGTCTTAGAGGTTAGCCCTGAGCAAGCGGAAATTGACGCTTGTAAAACCGAGCATCTGCTAAGCCCAGAAACAACGCTCAAAATGGATCAGTTTATTGCAAGTAAGGCTTAGCTAGGGCCCTAAGGTAATTTAGAAACAGCTAAGAGCCCTCAATAGTCAGCAGTACCTCTTTCTCATCCAAGCTTAGAATGACCTTACCTACTCTACTGTCTGCAAAGTTATATTTTCCAGGTCTCCGATTGAAAGGAACTTTGAAACGCTTGCTGTAGGCTTTGCCTAAGCCATGAAAAAACTCTCTAGAGTCCTTATAGGTATCCCAATTGCTACGCCAAGTCAGAATGCCCTCATTTTTAAACCAATAAGATTTAGGGCGGTCCTTAATATAAGGGTAAAAGCTAACTATATCCCCCGCCCAGCCTCTTGCTGCCACTGAGGCCTCATCTGCCGGTAACAACTCTGACAATAGAGTAGAGATAAAAAATTCTCCCAATCTATCCTCGAAAAAAGGCTCAGAAGTAACCAAGCTTTGGTAATCCTTTGGTAAATCAGACTTAATTTCCTCGAATCCCTTTTTACCCGATATATAAAGGTCTGGGTGAAGAATTTGCTCAGAAGACTCTGGAAGCCTTCTGAAAACAGCATCTACTCCTTGGTATCCTTCGGTTTTTAAAATTTGATGAACAAACCTAAGTCCACTTAAATAGGGAAAGACCAACATCTTTTTTAAACCTGCCGGTATTTTCACTTTAGGCTGAACACCAAGTTCAGTGGAGTCTTGAAAAAAAGAAGATGGGATCTCAGACAATTCCTCAAGAGGAGGACTTTTTTGCAGGGAAGCTGCATAGTCTAAACTAACAGCGGTGGCATCTCCCTCAGCTAAAGCCAAGTGCGCATTAATCTGATCTGAAGGATATTTCCTGGGGTCAACTAAATCTTCTATTTGAAAATACTGATCTTGGAGAGCATGGACAAGCTCATGAACTGCGGTTGGAATCTGCAGTTTTTGAGGCAACCACTTGGCCATTGCGTAGAAGTCGTGTTCAGGATCATAGTACCCTCCCAAGTTACTAGTATATAGGTCAACCACCCCTGTTTTATAATCGTAGTCTAAGGGGATCAAGCCGAGTAACTTGTAAACCGTCTCCTCTCCCTCTAATCGAGCTTCGGGCACTTTCTTTTTTAACGTAGTCAATATGAATTGACGAATCTCCTCCTTACTTTGAAGCTTACAAGGCACCTCTTTTAATGGCTTTAGACCTCTTATCTCACTCGCTTTAAGCAAGGCAGAGGATGTGATTTTGCAATCAGCTTCTGCTGAACCACCCACGCCGCAGCCACACAAAGACAGTACAATCAACAATATTGGTTTCTTCAGAATCATTTCAGGAGGCAGGCTCTATTAAAATTTCCTTATTTGAACTAGTCTTTCCAAGATACTAAACAAACCTTCTTAACACGTAAAAGGATCTTCTTGAACTCAAACAAAGGCGAAAAACTGCAAGTCTCAGGCGTAAAGCAGAATAACCTAAAAAATTTAGATCTTGAGTTTGAGCATGATCAGTTTATAGCTATTACCGGCGTATCGGGATCTGGTAAATCCACACTAGCTTTTGACACTCTCTATGCTGAAGGTGGTCGACGATACATAGAAACTTTTAGTCCTTACACACGACAGTTTTTAGACAGGCTTCCTAGACCATCACTAGACTCAATTGCTGGCGTTCGGCCTGCACTTGCACTAGAACAGGCTAATCGCACTGTGAACTCTCGCTCCACAGTTGGTACAGTTACCGAAATCAATGAATATTTAAAAATTGTTTGGGCATCTCTTGCAGTTGTCGACTGTCCTGAATGTGGCGAACTAATCAGTAGGGACACTCCTTCATCAAGCTTCGAAAAACTCCAAAATAAAGCTAAAAAACTAAAACCAAAATATATTGCTATATCTTTTCCGGTAGAATTTAATGGCTTGGCAACTGAAAGTTCCTTTGCTCAAACTTTGATTTCTCAGGGTTTTGTCAGATATTTCAATTCAAAAACTTCTTCTTTGGATTTACTTGAAGATGTAAACGAGAATCATTTCCTGAAAAAAAGAATTGATATCGTTTTAGACCGAATTCTAATAGATGATCCTAACAAGCTATCAATTGAAAGTGAAAATGGAAGAAGGCTTTTAAATAGTATATCTCAAGCTTTCGCACTTGGTAGAGGGCAATTTGCCGCCTTACTACCAAAGGGAAGTAATCATCAAACTATCCCTTTTAGAAACGATTTGCTTTGCAGCAAATGTGACTTTTCATTTCCCCCACCATCTTCAAGCACTTTTTCTTTCAACAGTCCCTTAGGAGCTTGTGAATCCTGTAATGGTTTCGGTTATATTTTAGATCTAGATATAGATCGCTGTGTGCCTGACCAATCTAAGTCAATAGATGATGGTGCCATCGCATGTTGGGAGACTAAAGCCACTCGCCGAGAAAGAAGAAAATTAATTGAGCTTTGCCAAGATCAAAAAATTTCGAGAACGAAAGCCTGGAAACACTTAAGTGACAGTGCCAAGAATAAAATTATTGATGGCCAAAAAGGTTTTAGGGGATTGAGAAAATGGTTTCAACATCTGAAAAGAAAGCAATACAAAATGCATGTGCGAGTTTTTTTAGCTCGCTACCGTGGTCAATTTACTTGTCCTGAATGTTCAGGCTCCAGACTTAAAGAAAAAGCTGGACACTATAAAGTTAAAGATTGCACCATTCCAGAAATTTGGAAGATGCCGGTTTCTCGTTCTTTTAAATTCTTTAGTGAGTTAGCTGAAACGAACAAAGACAATGACACTCTTGAATATGCATTGCAGGAAATCGTCTCAAGATTGGGCTATCTCGAAGAAATTGGCTTGGGCTATCTAACCTTAGATCGTCAATCGCGAACCCTCTCAGGTGGCGAAAGCCAAAGGGTAAACCTAACTTCAATACTTGGTGCTAGACTAGTTAAAACACTCTTGGTGTTAGACGAACCAACTATTGGTCTACACGCTAGTGACACAAATCGACTAATTGAAATCATTAGAAAGCTTCAACAAAAAGGTAATTCTTTACTCGTTGTAGAACATGACCAAGAGGTGATTAAGGCTGCAGATCAAGTTATTGATATTGGACCTTTATCAGGCAGTCATGGTGGAGAAATAGTTTATCAAGGAGATGTTTCCAATCTATTAGAATCAAAAAAATCTCTTACAGCTCAATACCTAAAAGACCGTTCTACCAGCTGTAAAGAAAAGAAGTCTCAAAATGCTCCTACTAAAATTCTCAAGGTCTCCGGGGCTAATATAAACAATCTTCAAAACCTAACCGTGAATCTCCCCCTAGAAGGCATTACTGTGGTTTGCGGAGTTAGTGGTTCTGGCAAGACTACCTTAGTGAAACATTGTTTAGATAAGGGCTTTTCTCGTCACAAACAGGGTTTAGATGCTGTCGAGGATGGCACTCCAAAGCTAGATGGCGTGGAGCAAATAGAGGATTTAATCTTAATCGACCAAAGCCCAGTTGGAAAAACTCCTCGTTCTAACCCAGGGACTTATACAAAAGCTTGGGATTTGATTAGAGAATGTCTAGCAGAAACAGATGCGGCTAAATCTCTGGGGCTAGGGAAAGCCGCATTTTCATTTAATGTTGATGGTGGAAGATGCCCAGACTGTAAAGGGGCAGGTTACCATAGAGTAGAAATGCAATTCCTCGCTGATGTCTTTGTTCTATGCGAAGCATGTCAAGGTAGTCGCTTTCAGGAGAAAGTCATAGGAGTTTCTTTTCATAATAGAAACGTTGTCGACTTCCTAGAAATGACAATAGAGGAAGTTAGAGATTTTTTTGAAGAATTAGGAGACAACAAAAAGGCCAAAGAAATTGCCAAAAGAATTAAACCTCTTGTTGACTTAGGTCTAGGTTATTTACGTCTAGGACATCCTCTAAACACTCTTTCTGGTGGAGAAGCTCAACGTGTAAAGCTAGCGACCTACCTTCAAGAAACAGGAAAGAATTCTTGCCTATTTATTCTAGATGAACCAACAACAGGTCTTCACCCCCACAATATCGGTTCTTTGCTTTCCGTTTTTGACCGTCTTGTAGAACAGGGGCATGGAGTTCTAGTGATAGAACATAACTTAGACGTTATTAAAAATGCAGATTGGTTGATCGAACTTGGGCCAGGAGGAGGCGAAAATGGAGGTAAGCTTTTACTTGAAGGCGCTCCCATTGAACTTCTGAAAGACAAAAAGAATATTAAAAAATCGCCAACTCTTCAGGCTATAAAATCCGAAAGAAAGTTAGTGGCAGCAAAACCTAAAGCTAAAACTAAGGTTCCTGAAAGAACTCCTGTAACTATAGACATACAGGGAGCGAAACATCACAATTTAAAAAACGTAAGTTTGAGCATCCCCCAAAATAAATTGATTACTATTTCGGGGGTCTCCGGATCA
>CALIEE010000223.1 GCA_938022485.1 uncultured bacterium
CAAAAATCGAGATGAGAAAGGCCTTCCCTGGCCACTATGTTTTTATCGCCCTTCTTGGACATAGACTATTACTATAAAACCCTTAACTTCCCTGGCCATTTTTCGGTGGAAACTGGGAGATTCTCCTATTATCTAGATCGACAGATAGAAAGTTGGACTTGAGCTAGACTTAGCTCTAGAAGAGACTAAAATCTTGATAGAAAAGATAATAATATTAGGCCCATAGGTAGCTGATAGGTTTATTATCATCTTTTTTTACTGGATCTTTGGTCGATTAGAGTTGAAAAATCTAAATTTCACCCTTCTAGCGAACCTAGAGCATTTCCGGAAGAAAGCCACTTCTAAAGGTATTTTCAGTAACACATTGTGTGTTTACAAACTCTTTCAGGTAGTCCGGACCACCTGCCTTTGTGCCGAGACCCGACATCTTTGCCCCACCAAAGGGCTGGCGTCCGACGATTGCACCAGTAGATTTTCTGTTTATATAGAGGTTGCCAGCTTGAAAGAATTTCTTCGCTCTCTCTAAATTTTTAGGATTTCTGGAATAAACGGCCCCAGTCAGTCCGAAACGAGAGTCGTTTGCTAGTTGAAGAGCCTCTTCGAAACTATTACTCCCTTTAATAGCCAAGACAGGGCCAAAAACTTCTTTAGTCCAGATAGGATCTGTTTGTTTAACTTGATCGAAAATAATTGGCCTTAGAAAATAACCTTTCTCTAGTGAAGGGCTTTGAGGATATTCGTAAAGTTTTTTACAGGATCGCTTAGTTTCTTCGACTATCTTTCTAACATGTTCTAAGTGATCAGCATTGATTAGAGGACCTAAAACTTTGTCAGGCTCCCAGGCTGGGCCAATCTCAAGGCTATCAAGCGCCTGCATAAGTCGGAGCTTAAATTTTTCATAAGTTGTGCGGCTAACTATTATTGCCCTAGAGCAGGCACTACATTTTTGTCCTTGAAAGCCAAAACTAGCTTTTAAAACTCCCGATACGGCCTGATCTAGGTCAGCATCAGAGTCCACTATAGTTGCATTCTTGCCTCCCATCTCTGCAATAACTCTTTTCACATGAGTTTGCTTTTCGGAGGGAGCACTGGCAGCTAACTGATTAATCCGCAAACCAACAGCTTTCGAGCCTGTGAAGGCAATTGTTGCTACGTCTGGGTGCCTGATCAATGAGTCTCCAATTTCTTCTCCTAGTCCCGGCAAGAAAGCCAAGGCGGAAGATGGAATGCCAGCTTCTATGGCTAAGTCGTATAGTTTTTTAGCGACTATTGAAGCTTGTTCAGCAGGTTTGAGGAGAACTGGATTGCCAGTAATCAGTGCCGCAGTCATCATGCCGCAAGGAATAGCTAAAGGAAAATTCCAGGGACCAATTACCGCAGTTACTCCTCTAGCTTGATAGACAAGTTTATTATCTTCACCTGGTAAGGAGAGAACGCCGCGACCCTCATACATTAGCTGGGCTTGTTCGCAGTAGTAATTAATGAAATCTATCGCCTCAGCAACTTCTCCATCAGCTTCTTCCACTGTTTTTCCAATTTCGATTACTAGCTCTGCAATAAAGGATTCCTTTCGCTTAGTGAGAAGGCTAGACATTCTTCTAAAGATCTCAATACGATCCCCGTATCCAGTAGATGACCAACCAGATAAACCTTTAGTCAAAGACTCAATTGAGTCATTTAGAGTAGACAAAGAAGAAAGGTGAATTTTTCCAATTTTTAAGCCTTTTTCTGAAGGGCATCTAGTTTCAATTAGACTAGAGCATTTAATCTGACGCCCCTTTATAACTGGTTTGATAACTTTTGGGCCTTTCCTTGCTTTGCTTAGAGCTGTTTGTATCGCTTCGTATACTAAATTTCTGTCACTATGTAATGAGAGGTCTAAAGGGGGTTCGTTATGAAAACCATTTTTTTCTTTGTTTGTAGTTGGCTCGTCTAGGATTGGTTGAGCAAGAAGCTGTTCAGGTGTTTCGTCTTCGTGAAACTTTTGACGCAGGAATCCTTCATTGGAGGTATTCTCAAGTAGCCTCCTAACTAGATAGCCCATTCCGGGAATGAGCTCTCCAATTGGTACATAGTCTCTGGTTAGATAACCTTTTTGAGCAAAGCCGTCTTTTATTGGTTCGGCCATGCCATAGAGAAATTGAAACTCAAAATTTTTAACATCCACACCTGTAAGCTGGGCGTAGGCTGCGACTGAGGCAAGACTTCTAATATTATGAGATCCAAAGGCTGAATATATCAGTTCACTATTATCAAGTAGTGTTTTAGATAGTCTTTCAAAGTTGGCATCGGTGGAAGATTTTCTAGTAAAAACAGGGTTAGCCCAGCCATTCTGTTCAGCTACCATAGACTCATAATCCCAGTATGCGCCTTTAACTAATCGAATAGAAATAGGTTGCCCTTTCTTCTTTGAAAAAGAAATTAGTTGCTCTAGGTCATTTTCAGTTCTCTTGGCATAAGCTTGTAAAACTATACCCAGGCCGTCCCAGCCAACTAATTTGGAGTCGCTCAGCACTCCCGAAATCGTCTCAAGTGCAACTGGCACGAAATGAGATTCTTCCATATCGATACAAAGGGCACATTCGTTCTCTTGGGCTTTTAAGGCGAGCTCTAGAAATCTTTCAGTTAGAGTGTCTACAGAGCGAGAATGATTTAGGGGGCGAGCTTGGGAGTATAGGGTTGAAAGTTTAACTGAGATTTGAGCCCGATGTTTTAACCCTTTATGTCCTGTATAGGATTTTAGGAAAACTTCTTTGTTGCTTACTTGAGATGAAAGAGCTTGGATCAAAGAAAGGTATTTGTCGCGGTAAGCTAGACTTTCTTTTTTACTAAGGACAGCGTCGCCTAAAAAACAAGTTATGAAAGCCCTTTCTTTGTCGAGGAGTGCTGACAGTTTAGGCATTGCAAGTTCAATATTCTCACCAGAGATAAAACTATCAGCTACCTTCTCTACCTGTTGTCGTATTATTGGGGCAGCTAGTCTGGAGGATATTTTTCCAGGCTTGAGATATAGAGCTGTCTTTAAAGCGGCGGGTAGGCTATCCGCTACTTGAGAGAAATACTCTCTGGCGTGTTCTACTAGTTCCAGGTCGTTGTCGAGGACAGGTAAAACATCAATAAAGCGAAACAGGCGAGTTTTGAAAGCTGGATTTTTCATAGACCAGTCCAGCAGCCAGGAATTATAAAACTCCCTGGTGAAAATGGATTGACTAGTTTGGTCTACGAATTCGATTATTTCTCGACCAAAGTTCTGAATCTCTCGTTCTAGCCTTTCGCTATCTATCGTCAAATTTTTCTCCTTCTTACTGCCTTTTGAGGTGTTTTGCTTCCCGTTGAGCCCGCTTAATGGAGCTTTGAGGATTGTAGAAATTTATCTTTTCCAACAAAAGCAAAAATTGTTAGATCTAGGGTCTGTATCAAGCAATTTCTTGGTTGATTTGCAGCTGCAATTTTAGGGGAACTTAGGGGACAGTCATGGTTCAGTACTATACTGACAAAAACAAGGCTAGAATAACTGCGGATGCTATTGCAATTAGCCATTTCATCGTAGCTAATGTTGTTATATTGCTAGGTGTTTTGGTTCCTAAGAGTAAGGTCTTCGCCCTTTTTCTTAGCCATCATTCTACCACACCTGGAGTCGACTTTGTTTATCAAGTTATGGATCGGCCGATTTACAATATGTTCAGGGGCACAGCAGAGGGATTTCGTGGAACTAATGACTTCATGTTCTTTTTGAGCGCAGAGACTATTATTATTTTGGGTTCTTTCTTTTATGGTTTAATTGCTTACTTTCTGCTTTCAGTGTTTCTTAAACTGACTAGGTAGTATTCTTGATTTAGGCCCCCGGTTGGACCTTAATCAACTTAGTGCCCATTTCAACAGTTTGGCCTTCCGAAACTTCTACTGCAGTTACTACACCATCGTAGCTAGCAAGGACAGGATGTTCCATTTTCATGGATTCCAAAAGTACTAGTACCTGTCCCTCTTTAACATTTTCTCCCTCGGCA
>CALIEE010000224.1 GCA_938022485.1 uncultured bacterium
CCTGCTCTGGTAGAGTTTTTCGAAAAATTAGGTGAACAAAAAGGAATTGCTACTCAGACTGCAGTTAGAAAAAGAGCTTTAACCGATGCTAAGTCTATTCAATTCGCTAGGGGCGGGGTTGAGTGTGTAGTTCTTGGAGTACCCTGCAGGTATATTCACTCACCTAACAGTCTCGTTTTAGAATCCGATATTAAGGCTTGTACTGCTCTGCTGGAATCTTACCTGAGTGACTAAGCAGCTTGTATTTCACTAAGTGATCTTTTACTGTCCGGACCTAAAATTTAATAATTCCATAATAGTTACTTATTCAGCCCTGAAGTCTTAAATCTATGTCTATTTATGAGTGATCAAGAAACAGCAGCTTTGATTCGAGCCGAAGCAGTTAGAAGAAGAACTTTTGCAATTATTTCTCACCCTGATGCTGGTAAGACTACTTTAACAGAGAAACTCTTGCTTTATGCAGGAATGGTTAGAACTGCTGGAATGGTCCGTGGTAGAAAGTCTGATAAGCATGCCAGCTCAGACTGGATGGGTATGGAGCAAGAGAGAGGAATTTCCATTACTGCTTCAGCTATGCAGTACGAGTTTAAAGACTGCGTTATTAATGTTTTGGATACTCCTGGTCACCAAGACTTCTCAGAAGATACTTATAGAACTCTAACAGCTGCTGATTGCGCTTTGATGGTGATTGATGCCACTACCGGTGTTCAAGAGCAAACCGTTAAGCTGTTCAAGGTATGCCGAATGAGAGGTATTCCTATTCTTACCTTCGTAAATAAAATGGACCTTCCAGGTCGTGATCCTTTTGAGCTGGTGGCTGAAGTGGAGGAGATTTTAGGTATCAATGGCGTGCCTATGAATTGGCCAGTAGGTTCCGGTAAAGAATTTCAAGGTGTTGTGGACTGTAGCACTGATGAAATTACTCTTTTTGAAAAAGCCTCAGTTAGAGGAGCTCAGCGGGCTGAATCTAAAAAAGTGCAAAGGTCAGAGGCAGACTTGCCTGAGAATCTTGCTGAAGAGTTGGAGTATGAGTTGGAGTTGATTCGAGAGGCAGGAGATAACTATAAAGAAGAAGAGTTTCTTGCAGGTAATATTACACCTGTCTTCTTCGGCTCAGCTTTAACGAATTTTGGTGTTGAGCCTTTCTATGATGCCTTTATTGATATTGCTCCTGCTCCTAGAGTGAGAGTGGCCACTAATTCCAGCGGCGAAGAGGTGGGTATTGATCCGAGTAGCCCAGATTTCAGTGCTTATGTATTTAAAATACAAGCCAACCTCGACCCAAAGCATAGGGACAGCATGGCTTATCTGCGAGTTTGCTCCGGTAGGTTTGAACGGGACATGACGGTTAAGCATGGCTCTACGGGAGATAAAATTCGGATGTCACGCTCTCATGCTATGTTCGGTGGAGATCGAAGTACATTGGATTTTGCCTACCCTGGGGATATTATAGGGGTGGTCAATCCAGGAGCTTTTGCTATCGGTGATACTGTCTCCGGTAAGGGAGGGTTTAGTTTTCAGGCAATGCCGACTTTTCCACCGGAGGTTGTAGCTGAACTTAGACCTAAAGATGTGATGAAGAGGAAGGCCTTCGATAAGGGGATGAGTCAGCTAAGTAGTGAGGGAGCTGTTCTGGTCTTAAATAAATTTAAAAATCCGCAAGCAGAGCCTTTGATCGCTGCTGTGGGTCAGTTGCAGTTCGATGTTTTACAATACCGTATTAAGAACGAATACGGAGTAGACACTGCCTTGAGTATGCTACCTTATTGTCACGGTGCTTGGCTGGAGGGAGATGCTTCAAGTTTTTCGACTCCATCTAACTCCCTGTTAGCTGAAACTCTATCAGGAAAAATGGTTCTTCTTTATACCAGTGATTGGCAGAAAAGCTTCGCTGAGGAACAAAACCCAGACCATAAGTTGAAAGGCTTTATTGATGAAGTTGTCTAGGAGCTAGCTCTTTGCGGATTCTATCAAATGAACATCACGCTGAGGGAATGGTATACTAATATTGTTTTCAGCGAAGACTTGGTCTATCGCAACTAGTAGCTCACTTTTGTACTCAGGTCTTTTGTTTACATTTAAGACCCAAGCTCTGATCACGAAGTTTAAAGAGCTATCAGCAAATTCAGTGAAGAGCACTATGACTTCAGGGTGAGATAGAACAAAAGGTAAGTTTTTCGCCGTTTCGGAAAGGAGCCTCATACATTTTTCAACGTCGGTGCCATAAGCGACCCCGACAGAAACTGAAATTCTGGCTCTGTGGCTAGAGTGAGTCCAGTTTACTACTCGCTCTGTAACTAAAGAGGCATTTGGGAAAATGATATCTGCATCGTCTAATGTTTTTACAGTGCAAGAGCGGATACCAATTCTTGTAACGTTACCTAAAGTGTCTCCGACTAAAATTAAGTCTCCCACTTGGACGGGTCTCTCCACTAACAAGATTATTCCGCTAACAAAGTTGTTAACTATGTTTTGCAAACCAAAGCCGATGCCAACGGAGAGCGCACCAGCTATTAGAGCAACGTTTTGAAAGCCAACTCCAATAGCAGAAATTGCAGCCAGGATAGTTCCAATTAAAACTAGGTAGTGAACACTGGTATCAACAGTGTTTGCTAAACCTGTATCAAACTCTCTTCGATTATAAATGTCTTCTGCTAGGAACATTCGTATTAGACGGGAAGCTTTTAGACCCACCCAAAGTATTAGACCGGCCAGTAATACTCCTTTCAGTTTTATGCTGAGATCTCCGATCTCAACTCCTGAGTTCATTACAGAGCCGGTGATCTGGGCGGTCTGGTCATACCAACCGAGACGGGTCAGATTATGAGAAAGCCAACCAAATACAAGCCCAGCGGCAACCAATAAACTGGTATTTTTTCTAATCGAAGTGCGATGTGATTTTACAAAGTTTAAATCTCTTATTCCCGGCGCTAATAGAATGGCGAAAACAAACCCCTTCAGAAGTTGGTAGCCAGCGTAAAGTAGGATCGCGGTGTAGATTGAACCGTAAAGGTTTTGCTCGAGATATGAGGTGAGTTGCCAATATCCTAAGCTTAGAGAAAAGAGCAAGACTAAGAAGGTGATCGATAGAAACTGGAAAATATGGCTAAATATCCAATACCGAGTCAATGTTCTGTTTTGGTATTCAGTTTTAGTTTTTGAATCCTCTTCGGAGTCTGACGATTCAACTTCAGCTTTGCTTTCTTCAGATCTGGCTGCACAAATTTTAAAAAGTCTGAAACAAACCCAAGAAGAGCCAAGTAATTGGAAAAAAAGGAGCAGCTGGTTTAGTTCGAAAAGTTCAGGAATGCAGTTTCTTACTTGGTCTATAGCTAAAATCAGAGCTGATAAAAGAATAACTCCCCGATACCTTCGATTTAAGACGTCGCAGAATAAAAAAGTCAGCGGGGGAATAAGTAAAAGTCCTATAATGCTAAAAAATCTTCGGTCAGCTTCCGTGTAGACAAAGTAAGAGATTAAAAGAGTACTGGTGAAGATAATAACTAATGGATTGTCGTATAGTTTTGGGAATGCGTGTTGGACAAAAGATGAGGATTTCAGTTTGAGAACTAAGCTACCAATTAAGATAGTGAGAGCCAAATGAAGCCAAAGCTGGTCTCTGTGTTGATCTAAGTATTCAAGGAACTCGGTGTTATGAGTTTTAAAAGCTTTGCTTAGGTCTGACCAAGTTGTCTCTGAGAGTTGGTCCCAGTAGGATTTATCTATTGGGCTGGAAGACTCTGCTTGAAAAAGCCTAGCCTTAAAGTTAGCTCCCAAGGTATCAACTTCGACCAAAGAGCGAGAAATTTCCCCATCAAGGTTAGCAATTTTCTTTCTAAGTTCTAGAGAATTAGTTAGAGCAGGGCGGGTCTGCTCTTCGGCTTTAATAATTTGATCTATATGAGCACGTATTCGCTGTTTTAAAGCAGGATTAAGGTCATTATCGTCGATTAAATTTTCCCAGCGAAATCTCATTTTACCTAATGAGGCCAGTTTTTCAGTAGACCTGGTAATTAGCTCAGAAGCTGAATTATTTAGGACTTCCAAGCTCTCTTTAGTCTCTTTTAAAGGAACAGCTGCCTCGTTGA
>CALIEE010000225.1 GCA_938022485.1 uncultured bacterium
TCACCATAGTTGCAGTCAAAGATGAGTCCAAACTTGGTTTAACACCGGTGTTGGTGCAAACTACAACTGGAGGTTCGAAGGCTGCTGATGCAAGCCACTTATCGTCTTCGAGATAGCAGCAAAATTCTAGGTTCATTGAAGTACGCAAAATTAATTCCCTCTGTTAGGTGACAAAATTCCCTGCTAAGTTTGAGTTAAATCTCAGCTCTCACCAGGGAACTTTGTCCTTTTGAAGAAATCGAAAACCTAAAAAACCTTTTTTGCCTCACACCCATATATAAATTGGATGAGGGGTGTAGCACCGGTCTGTGTTAGTAGCAATAGGTTTTAGTGTAAGAATGACAAGACTAATGCTATACGTTGGGAGAGGAGTGGGTTTTTAATATTGTAGCATATTGAGTCTAATCTTTTTATTGAAGTAGTTATCCAGCATCTTTCTGTATAGATATTCTCTCAGAAATAGTCAGGGCTATACCTAGCTTGTAAGATCCCACTATTGCTCCTATTGTTTTTATTCGGTTGAGAGAATGATTTCTATCTTCTTATTCACTCAGATCCGCTGAGTCATTTGTACAAAACTAAAAACGTTCTTTAACATTTAGTTAGTTTGGAAATTATTTCCTCCTCCTGCTGATTTAAACCGCCGGTTTGAATAGCAGGTGGGGCTCTGAAATAGCGTTTTATTTTGGTTCTTCTCCGTTATCTCTCTACATGCACATGCACATGCACCAAGCCTTTGGAGGGCAAAACATGTCTCTATCTCCTAGTAAGTTGCAGGATCTCATTAAAGGGTGTCGTCTGCCTATTTATACTGATGCAGGCCAAATGCTTGTTAATGATATTGAAAGAAATCGAAGCGTTTCACCTGAAGTTAAGCTCTACTTGAATGACGGGGGGCGCCTTTCCCTAATGCTTTACGATCCCTATATTCAAAAATTTAGAATGGTTGGAATTGGTCATCAGTTTACCTTAGCCCAAGTCCTGTTTGCCGCTAGGTGGGTTGAAGTGTCTCTGGGAGAGTCAAGTCATGCCCATGATCGAGTTTGGTTGGCCGCTGGAGCTCAAATTATTGAGGATGGGAAAGCTGAAGAAGATCTTCGGGAAGAGTTGATTCGACTGGAGTTTTTTCCTAACCGAAATGTGGACATTTTCTACGCTGCGCCTAGTTCACGCTTGGTTAAGATTGAAGATGGTATTGACTGGTCGAATTTAGGACGAGACAGTGACTTCGATTTTAAAGGGTCTTTGAGATCACCAAGATTGTCTTCAAATTGGGTCTTGGAGCAATTGATGGTGGTTGATGGAGTAGTAGAATATGACTTTAACCTTGCCACCCAAGTTTCAGATTATCTTTTATCTGAGGGCTCTATTGAAGGTATAACGCCGAACACTTGTTTTATTTTGTCAGTTCCTAATACGGATTCTGGTAGCAACAATAGTTGTCTAGTTTGTGATCAGTCAACTTTCGGACTAGCTCGGGCGATATACGCAGCAAGAATTATCCAGGAGCAGGCTGGAAATTCAATTAATCAATCTAAACAACCTCTATTGATTGCTCAGTTCGCAGAGGAGGATTGTGAGGGTTGTGTGGTAGAGTCTATTCATTTTCACTCAGATGGTCATATGCGGTTTCAACTAAAAGGACAGGAATCTCGAGAGCCTTTTATCGTAGAACTTAATGAACTTTAGCCAAGTTATTTTTGATTAGCTCAATGGAAAGGAAAGATCGAATGTTCGATCTTTCCTTGGAGGTTCTTTTTTATCTTGGTTATAATTCAGATGCCCCTCCAAAAAACAACAAGCTGGAGCTGCAGCACTGTGGAGCCATAAGCCCACGTGACTTAATGCATAGAGTAGCTTAAGAGCAAATAAAGTAGGAAACAAAGAATTTAGGAGGAAAATGCCCTGGGGGAGAGTCGAACTCCCACGTCTTGCAACACACGGCCCTCAACCGTGCCTGTCTACCAGTTCCAGCACCAGGGCGTAAAAAGGCCTAATTCTTTTTCTCTACCTCAGAGACCACTTTCTCAACTAGTCCAGCGGCTTTTTCGGTAATAGTATTTTCAGTAATAACTTTCTCAACCACAGACCTGCCAGTAACGGCTTTATCTGTGACCGCTTGCTCAACAACTGCTTTGGTCGCTGGTAGCTTATCAGTAGTCAAGTTCTCGACTGCTGAAGCGGTTTTGGATGCGGCCTGAGAAGCATTTTCGGTTACCGCCGCGGTTGCTTTTTGAGCTTTGATTTTATTGGTTTCAATTTTACTGCTCTGGTTCTGACCAGAATCTAATTTTAAAACTTTAGGCTCAGCAGCTTCAGGGATAGGAGTTCCAGATTTTGCATGAGGTTTTTTTGAGGCTTCTTCACCAGTAACGGCAGAGGAATCCACAGCCGATGAGCCAGTAGAGCTTGCAGCAGGTGCGGCTTGGTCTACTGATCCAGCTGCAGTTCCGTTAACTACTCCATTAACTGCGTTAGCGCCCGTAGCGGCAGCCGAGGTGGTCTCAGGAAGATTATCAAAGAGAGTTCCTCCTGAGTTAGCATTCGCTGGACGTTGCATTGTCGCTAATATTATCGAGGTTGCCATGAAACCAAAGGCTGCAAATGCAGTAACTCGAGTCAGCAGGTTGTCAGCTCCGGCAGCTCCGAAAAGTGTTCCACCGCCACCGCCAAAAGTCGCCCCGACGTCAGCTCCTTTTCCTTGCTGAAGCAAGATTATTGCTATCAAAAAACAGGCAATCGCAATGTGAATGATTAGCATTATTTGAAGAGACATGACTTTTTCCTATTTTCTCTAATGGTAACTCTATCTACTATCTTTTCTAGCCGCAGTAGTCTGACTAAATTAGACTATTTATCAGCAGCTCTACCTGCTTCAATTAAACTGTTAAAACTCTCAGCCTTTAAACTAGCGCCCCCAACAAGTGCGCCGTTAACATCAGGTTTTTCCATTAACTCAGCAATGTTTTCAGGCTTGGTCGATCCACCATACAGTATTCTGGTTTTAGCAGCACTGTCTTTTCCGATAATGCCAGCTAGCTCTTCTCGGATAAGTTGGTGAACGTTTTGTGCTATCTCGGGAGTAGCAGCTAAGCCGGTTCCAATAGCCCAGACTGGCTCATAAGCAATAACCAAAGAGCTTGGATCTTTTACTTCTACTTTGGCTAAACTACCTTTCAGCTGATCTCGAACAACTTTCTCAGTCTCTTTGGCTTCGAATTGTTGCTGAGTTTCCCCAACGCAAACGATTGCAGTTAGTCCACCAGCCAAAGCGGCAGCAGTCCTCTTGGCAACGGCTTCGTCAGTTTCGCCATAGAATTCACGTCGCTCAGAATGTCCTATAATTGCAAACTTAGCTCCTAGCTCAGCTAGCATGCCAACTGAAATTTCGCCTGTGTGGGCTCCGTTCACTTCCCAATGAACGTTTTGACCGCCGAGCATCAAACCATCCAGCTCACCAAGAGATTCTTTCAGGGTTTGAAAAGAGGAAAGGACAGGAGCAATTCCTGCGTCTACCTGACCAGTAGATTTGAACAGGGCTGTGAACTCCGAGGAAAATTCTCTTGCCTCTGCCAAGCCCTTGTTCATTTTCCAGTTTGCAACAAAAAGAGGTGTCATCTCTTGAGCCGGTTTGAAATTAGCTGGCAACTAACTTGAGCACATCAATCATTCTGTTTGAAAAGCCCATTTCGTTGTCATACCAAGATAGAACCTTAACCATTTTGCTGCCCATAACCATCGTAGAGTCTAGATCTACAGTAGAGGAAGCAGGTGAGCCGTTAAAGTCAGTGCTAACTAGAGGCTCATCGCAAACCTCTAGCACTCCTTTTAAACTACCATTAGCGGCGTCAATTAGTGATTTTTTTACGGTAGCCAAATCAACATCTTGATCAACTTCACAAACGAAATCAACTAATGAAACGTTTGGAGTAGGAACACGAATCGCCAGACCATCCAGCTTGCCTTTTAGTTCTGGAATTACCAATGCCATAGCCTTAGCAGCGCCAGTGGAAGTTGGAATCATTGAAAGAGCAGCAGCTCTTGAGCGACGTGGGTCCTTGTGTGGAAGGTCAAGAATACGTTGATCGTTAGTATAAGAATGAATAGTAGTCATCATTCCTTGCTTAATTCCGAAGTTGTCGAGCAAAACCTTAGCTACTGGAGCTAAGCAGTTCGTGGTGCAAGAGCCATTTGAAACAATATCATGTTCGGCTCCGTTATATTTGTCGTGGTTAACACCATAAACCAGAGTAACATCTGCATCCTTAGAAGGAGCTGAGATAATAACTTTCTTTGCGCCAGCAGATAGATGTTTTGCCGCGTCGTCACGAGCCGTAAAGAAGCCAGTAGCTTCAAGCACGACATCTACGCCATGGTCAGCCCATTTCAAGTTTGCTGGGTCTCTTTCTGCTGAAACTTTAATCTCGTTTCCGTTTACTACGATAGCTCCCTTCCTAGCAGAAATTTCACCATCGAAGCGGCCATGAACAGAGTCATATTTAAGCAGTCTAGCTAGAGTCTCAGAGTCCGTAAGGTCGTTAATAGCAACAATGTTGCACTCCTTATCTTTCAGAGCAGATCTTAAAACGTTTCTGCCGATTCTTCCGAAACCGTTAATTGCGTACTTAATGGCCATTGAAATTCAATCTCCAGCTTAAAATGAGCAGTAATATGCTGCGTAAATAATAACTATTTTGCAGCTGGAATATCATAGTCTGATAGATAGTTAAAACCCTGCTAAAGAGGGGATTGACTCGACTAATTCACAGGGTAAGTTAACCGGGTAATGTGTCTTGCGCAGACCTTTTAAAAGCTTTGGTGATTAATTTTCTTTCTCTATCGTCTTCAGCTTACTGATGTTAATTAACCCCTGTAATTGGTAAGCGTTCAGGAGTTAGTAAGATAATGCTCCAACTCAGTGATAAAATAGCCTTAATTTGGCTTCAAACTTAAGATTTTCTGGTTGATATTTCCATGTCCTATCATT
>CALIEE010000226.1 GCA_938022485.1 uncultured bacterium
GTAAAATAATCTCTTAGCCAATTTATCTAAACTGAAAAATATCCCCCCAGAGCAGCTAGCTAGAACAGACCTAGCTTTCCCATCATGCTAGCAATGAATCTACCTGCCAAGAGGGGATTTAGTTGCTAAGGAAAAAGCAAGTATAGGGAGGAAATACTAGGTTAAACAGCCTATCAGACTCAATACCAATTCAGTTTCTATAGGTTCTTGATGAATTTTTGCTACTAATTTCGAATTTATCTAAAAAATGCTAGTGTCCACAGCCGAGATAACCCTTTCCAGTAACAAGGATAAGATTAATGTTTGGTGGGTCAATAGTAGCTTTGGTCACCCCTTTCAAAGCTGGAAAGGTGGATGAAGAAACATTGAAAAAGCTAGTTGCTTTTCATCTAGAAAATGGAACCCACGGGATAGTTCCAGTTGGTACTACGGGTGAATCCCCTACTCTTTCCGGCGATGAACATAAAAGAATTGTTGAAATTGTCACTGGAGAAGTCGCAGGTCAGATTCCTGTAATCGCTGGAGCAGGTTCCAATAACACGGCGGAAGCGCTTCTCTACCATCAGCACGCTGCTGAGAGTGGAGCATCAGGAGCTCTTCACGTGGTTGGATACTACAACCGGCCCAACCCTGAAGGGGTCTTTCAACATTTCAAAACTCTCAATGAGGCATCAGAGCTTCCAATAGTAGTCTACAATATTCCACCTCGAGCTATAATTGATATAGCGCCCGAGACTATGGCCAGACTGGCTAAACTTAAAAATATAGTGGGCGTAAAGGATGCTACTGGGGATCTGGCCAGACCTCTGCAAGAAGCTAGGTTAATCGAAGAAGATTTCTGCTACCTTTCTGGAGATGATTTCACGGCAGTAGCCTACAATATTCAGGGTGGTTCAGGTTGTATCTCTGTTGTAGCTAACATTGCACCAAAGCTAACCTCAGAGCTTCAAACTGCTTGTCAGGAAGGCAACTTCGCAAAAGCACGTGAAATACAGGTGGCTCTGCTTCCTTTAATAGACGCTCTTTTTACGGAGCCAAGTCCGGCCGGTGTAAAGTATGCCTGCTCTCTTTTAGGCCTTTGCGAAGAAAGCTGTAGACTTCCGGTTGTAGAGCTGACTGAGCCAACTAAAACTACTATCATGAGAGAAATGACAACTCTCTCTCTTCTTTAAATGTCGGAGAATTTTTTTCGATAGACCTAGACCAAGAGGCGATTTCGAGAATCATAGAAATGGCATGGGAGGATAGAACTCCTTTCGAAGCAATAGAGAAGAACTACGGTCTGGCAGAAGCAGAAGTTATTCGTCTAATGCGCTCAGAGATGAAAGAAAGCTCCTTCAAAATGTGGCGCAAGAGAGTTACTGGACGAAAGACAAAGCACTCTCAATTGAGGTCAAAGAAAGTCACCCGCGCTTACTGCAAAACACAATATAAAAGGTGATCTCGCTCCACTCATCTTAAGAGCTAGATTCTATATAATTAAAGTAAAAAAGTAGTGGCTAGGTCTTACTGCCAATCACAACAATAAGGCCAGCCTCCTCACTCCTAGTAAAACCTACACAGCTCTACTTTCTATGGCTAATTGAACCTGGTCGGTCATCTAGCTTCTCAATGAATCTTTCTACCGCTACAACGGGTATAGCTCGCTTTGATGAACCTAGGCCTTTTTGAATCTCTTTCTTAGCACCTTTTCTACTTGGGTCATTTTTGTCGTATATCACCACATCAATATCCAAGCTCCCGATTATGTCTATTGCCTGTTCCACGGTTTCTACTTCAACGACAAGAAACCCAGAACTTTCAACCACATTTTTATAAAGCTGACGTTGGCCACCTTTCTCATCTACCAAAAGAGCTATCGGCTCTACTAGCTTGGATTGACTCTTACCTAAACGTTTGCTCTGGCTTATTGTTGTTTTCATACTAATCTCCAAAAAAACCTTCTTGGTTCAGCTCTACTGAAGAGCTAAGTTTTTACAATCAAGACTTGGCGGCTTCCTTTTCCAATAACCTTTGCTACAGTTCCCATCATCTTTTCTATCGAAACAAAGCGGTTAATTCTAAAGGCTTGCGTTATCGCCTAATCAAATACTTGATTAAAATAGAGCAAGAGTTGTGCCAACCCAGATCGAGGGTCTAAGCCCTAAATTCCTAGTGATTAGATATTAAAAGATCTGCGCTCTCTGCAGATCCACATGTTTAAATGGGTAAATCTGCAGAAACTGCAGATCTTAAGAATCGACTAACCTATCCTTAAAATCAAAACCTATATGAACAACAATTTGCCCAAAATCTTGTTAGTCGACGACGATAGAGTTTTTAGCACTCTGGCCTCCAGGCTTTTAATTGAAAACGGCTACGAGGTTGTTGTGGCCTCAAACCTTTTTAAAGCCAAACAAGAGTTGCTAGAAAATTCTTTTGATCTAGTCCTACTTGACCATCACCTGCCAGACGGTACCGGCGCAGATTTTCTTAACACTATAAGAAATCTTAGCCCCTCACTACCAGTGATCATGGTTTCCACTGCAGATCGTCCAAACTTGGTTGTACGTTGCGTCAAAAACGGTGCTGAATCATTTTTCTCAAAAGACCAACCTCCCAGAGAACTCATCGAATTAGTCAAAAATATTAAAGAACAGTTTCTAATAACCAAACTCGAAGACCAAATTCCTTTAGTAATAGAGCAATCATTTACAACTAAAAAACTTGTCGACAATTTAAAAAAAATCGCTCCCCTAGATTCAACCGTATTACTTACCGGAGAAACTGGAACTGGTAAGTCAGTTTTTAGTAAGCTCATACATAAGCACTCTAATAGAGCAGACAAAACTTTTGTCTCGGTAAACTGTGCAGCAGTGCCATCAAACCTAATTGAGGCAGAGCTTTTTGGTTACGAGAAAGGAGCATTTACAGGTGCTACAAAAAGTAAAGCTGGACTTTTCGAATCTGCGGACGGAGGCACACTTTTTCTGGATGAAGTTGGAGAGTTGGAATACGACATCCAATCTAAACTCCTTCTTTTTCTTCAAGACAAAACAATAAAAAGAGTGGGCAGCAATGAAACCAAAGAACTAGATATACGCATAGTAGCAGCAACTAACCGTAATCTGGAGGAGATGGTCGAAAGAAAACAGTTTAGAGCAGATCTACTCTTCAGAATAAACGTTCTCTCTTTTAAAATTCCAGCCTTGCGAAACAGACAAGAAATGATTCTCCCTCTTGCAGAAAGAAAAATCGTATTTCTCAGCCAAAAATGGGGCAAATCACTGTCACTTTCAAAAGAGGCTAAACAACTTCTCCAAAATCACTCTTGGCCGGGCAATATTAGAGAATTAGAGAACGCTGTTGAAAGAGCTGCTGCCTTAGCACCGACTGAACAAATTCAAGCAGGCGACTTTGAAGCTAGTCTTAGAATTGAGGTAGGTAGCTCAGGCTCCAGACCTAGAGAAAGCGATGAGATAGTCGAGCTTTCAAACTTGGAAAAAAACCAAATCAAAAAGGCCCTAGAAATTTGTGAAGGCCATCGTGCAAAAGCCTCAAAAATGCTTGGAATTAGTGAGCGTTCAATTTACGAGAAAATAAAAAAATACTCTCTACAAAAAGCAGGGAGAAGCTGAAAGCTCCCGGAAAGTCACATTGAGGACTGGAAAAGGCATAACAGATCGGAGAAGGGAGTATCTCCGTTCATTAGGTTTTTATACAGGTTTTACAGGAGCTTATCCATG
>CALIEE010000227.1 GCA_938022485.1 uncultured bacterium
ACTGTAGCTATCAAAAAAAAGCCCATCAGCTGTTTAAAGGAATTCATCCAAGAGCCCGGGGAGGGCAGTAATGACTGGCAACGATCACTAAAACTCAAAAGCAGAAATGGAAGTGCTAGCCCAAGCCCAATTGCAGCAAAAATAAAAAAGACTCCATACCCCGGAGCGGCAAAGGCAAAAGCTAAGGCAGTTCCTAGAAATGGAGCTGTACATGGCGTTGAAAGTACCGTAATCAAAATTCCATCAAATACATCTCCGAAAAAACCATCTCCACCTGCATCAGTTAAGCCCTTTCCTGGCAAAGAAAAATTAATTTTATAAACACCAAAAAAACTAAGAGCTAAGCTAAAAACAACTACGATCAAAGCCACCAAAAACCCTGGGTTTTGAAACTGAAAGCCCCAGCCCACTTGGTTTCCCAAACTTCGTAAAAACAAAACACAACTGGCGAGGCTTAAAAAAGCCAACTGAATTCCCATCAGGTAAGCTATCGCGCTGCTGACTCGGCTTGACCTAGACTTCTCGCTTTTTTCAACTAAGCTAAAGGCCTTAATCGAAAGAACTGGTAGCACACAGGGCATGAAATTTAATAAGATCCCGCCCAGGAAGGCAAATCCCAAAGCTGAAAAAAGACCTGGCTTAAGAGGTGTTGGTAAAGGAACTTCCTTATCATTTAAGTCCTTTGGCTTACTCGCTGCTTTGGTAGAATCAGCCCCCTTCTCTTTGTCTTTGTAATGATTCAAACCAAGCTCGAGCGGTTTAGGCTCTGAATCGAAACGGAGAGAACTGGCTTGAGTCGGAGTATTTTCGGAGTCAATTTTTATTTCCGACTGAGCCGGTAACCCCAGTATTTCCTGAGCTTCAGGGCTAATCATCAAAACCCCGTCAATACTTTTACTGGTTTGAGGAAAATATATGGCAGCAGGGGTTTCTGAATATTTAGCTAACTGAGCAGAAAGATTATCAGGGGAATAAGGAAAATACTGAAAGTCTTTCTCACTTAGGCCCTCTAAACTCGCACCAGTAAGTGCAAGTCTCTGGTAAAGTGTACCATCTACTTTAACTGCTTCAAATTTATCTGGGGCCAACACACTTTCTGGCACCAATTTTTTAGCTTGTTTAAATAGCTCGAAGTCACTGGAAGCAGTTAAGGCATCAGTGCTAGAAACTTTAATACTTTTCTCAAGGTTGGTCTTTCCTGGCACACAAATGTTTTTACAAACTAACCATTTTACCTCGGCCCTAACAATCAGCTCTCCCTCAAAGTCATCTTTAGTCCGCAAAGAACTAAACAGCATCACCTGATCAGAGTAACCAAAAGTTGTTATATCTCCTTGCTCTACAAACTTTTCAGGCACGGGCCAGTTTAGATGGCCAGCTTCCCAACCATCGGGCAAGTCCCAGGTCACAGTAGTTGGTAATGCAGCTTCTCCAGAGTTTCTCCAATAAATATGCCAGCCAGGCTCGATTTTAAAATTCACTCCAATCATCGCAACTGACTGATCTAGTTCCGGAACAGGCTGAATACTTTCCCGATCTACTACAAGAGAGGCGCTAACAAACTTGTTCCCAGGAGAACTTAGTCCCCCGTATTCCGCTTGCGCAGACGCTGAAAAAACAAGCATCACTAAGGAAAAGCATAATAGTAAATGGAGTCTAAAACGCTTAGATATCAAGCTCATTGAAATAAATAAATATTGTAAAATCAGCATCTTGGCTCCATTGATACAACAAATTGCCCTGAATTTACATAACAAATTAAAGGCGATAAACTAAGTCTAACGAGATTTGAGAAAAGATGTTTGATGACTCAAAAAAACTACGTTCCCCCCAGCTTCTAAGCCGCTGGATAATCGTTGAAGAAGACGTATCCCGTCACCCCATGGCTAGTACAAAAGAGGCTGCTATTGAGACGAACGTCTCCGGTCATTTTGACAATAAAGATATGGCTGTCTGCTCTTTAGACGGTTTGCTTGAAGAAGAAACCAAATTGGGTCCCAAAAAAGACAAAAAAGCCAAAATTATGAAGTACAACGTATTCACCCAGCCGGGTTTCATGTTCAAAAGTAAAAATCGCTCACACTATCGCTACATCGCGAGCCTACATTAGAATCATTCTAAGTCCGGTCACCATTCAAAATCTTTACAAAAAAACTCTCAGCGATTTGGTATCTCACCTTCTGAGGAAATAAGGGAAGGAGTCTTTAAAAAGACCCTGTTAGCCTTACCTGCAAGTAAAGTCCATCCTCTAAACTGCCCGATCTAAATTCACCTACATCGTCAGACTTGAGCTGAAGCTCGCTCTCAATTGTGGCTCCCAGCTCCAATCCTAGGGTTATGTTACTGGTAATCCAACGCTCTGCTCCAACACCTATTTTTCTTTGGTGGAACTGAGCATCAAAGGTATCAGGGATTGAATCAGCATCTATTGCGTAACGAAATCCCTCGATATTCCCAAGTAAATAAAGAAAAGAGCTACGGTCCAAATGATAGCTAAAAGTAAGATTCAAAGGAGCCGTAAGGCTAATATGAAACTTACCGGTGCTTTCTTGCAATCTTACCCCGAGTAAAGGAAAAATTGGTGAGTCATCAAAATCTTCACTAAACCTAAGCCCCGCGATCAATTGAGCTCCAGGATTAAGACGGTAAACGAAAACACCTTCAGCATACAAAGCCAAAGCTTCTTGATTAAAACCGTCACCGAGGTTACTCAAAAATCCAGGTTGAATATGACCACTAAAAAACAAATCTCTGGAAAAGAAATGACCGATTCCAGCTCGTAGAAAAATCTGTTGAAAATTACCTTCTCCAGAAAGACTCGCTTCACGCCCTGGTGACGAAAAATCGAATCTCCTACTTTGGTATCCTGCGCCCCAAGTATAAAAAGTGTTTCCAGAAACAAAAACCGGGACATCAACTTCAATACCCCATACCTGCTGACTTACTGAGCCTGAACCATCTTCTTCATCCACTTCTGTGTGAAACTCATAGTCGATTGCCAGTTCAGGACGATGAAAATAGAATAGTTTTAAAAAATCTCTGTGCTCGTCTGTGATAGCTCCTCTCTCAGCCAAAGCAGCTGGTGAGATGAGAAAAAGAACAGTATATAGACAAGCTGTGCTGAAAAGAATTTGGCTTAAACTTCGCTTCATCGGGATGAAAAGATCTCTGGTGTAAAGTCCACTGCAATCCAAGATAACCAAAAGGATGGCAAAGTGACAGCGAAAAATGGCAAGAAGCGGCATTTGATAAAACGAGTTTAATCGAACATGGCTGGACTGGATCACCTAGATAAATTTTTTGTTCAACTAAATGAACCAGGTATTTCACTCGATCTAAGCAAAATGAGCTTATCAGATGAGTGGTTAGAACCTTTACTGCCAGCGCTATCCAATGCTCTTAAAGCAATGAAAGAGCTAGAAGCAGGTAGTATAGCTAACGCTGATGAAAAAAGAATGGTCGGCCACTACTGGCTTCGAAATTCAAAGCTCGCCCCTATAAAAGAAATCAGCACTGAAATTGAAAGCTCAATTACTCAGATTGAACAGTTTTCAAAAAAAATACTAGCTGGGGATATTGCATCCAAGAGCGGAAAATTTAAAAACGTGCTGATTGCAGGAATTGGGGGTTCTGCTCTAGGACCTCAACTTCTCTCTGACTGTTTCTGGGATTTGAGTTCAAAATCTCTTAGCTTTTATTTTTGTGACAATACCGATCCGGATGGCATTGGCCGAACTCTAAATAAACTAAAAGATGAATTAGCACAGACTCTCGTATTCGTAGTTTCCAAGTCTGGAGGCACAAGGGAAACCTTCAACGCCTCGAAGGAAATTGAGTTCGCTTATCAGACCCAATCTTTAAGATTTGCAGAGTCCGCTGTGGCTATAACCCTCAAGGAGAGCAAACTCGATCAAAGGGCCAAAGAAGAGTCTTGGCTGAAAACTTTTTATGTCTGGGACTGGGTAGGTGGCAGAACCAGCATAAACTCTGCAGTAGGACTGCTTCCTCTGGCCCTGCTCGGCGGTAATATTAGAGACTTTCTAGCCGGAGCAGCGAACATGGACCAACTTTCAAGAAGTGCTTCTCCATCCGAAAATCCTGCTGCTCTTCTAGCCGCCAGCTGGTTCCTTGCTGGAAACGGACAAGGGGAAAAATCTTTAGTAGTCCTTCCCTACAAAGATCGACTACTTCTAAC
>CALIEE010000228.1 GCA_938022485.1 uncultured bacterium
TTCTGGCAAATGAGCACTAAGCTTTTGTATATCACCTACCCTTTTCCCCCAATTGCTGGAGGAGGTGTTTCGCGCCCTCTAAATTTTTTAAGTCATTTCTCAGAGTTTGATATAGAGGCTTCAATCCTCAGCGTTGACTTAACTGAGACAGACAGGGCAAGGCACAGCATAGACGACAGCAGATTAGAAACTCTAGACCCAAGCTTAAAAGTTTTTAGAAGCCCAACTCGCTTTCCCTATAAAGTCATTGGTAAGCTAAAAGACTGTCTTCCCCAAAGGCTTTTCAGCTACCTTAGTTTTCTTACTTTCCCTTTTATGAACTCGCAGCAAGCTTGGTGGAGCATCAGCTCAATTCCAAAAGCTATTCGAATAGTTCGGAAGGAAAACATTCAGGTAATTCTAACCTCCGCTTCGCCACACTCAGTTGTGCTGACAGGCTTGTTTGTTAAATTATTTACTAAAGCAAAATGGATATGTGATTTACGAGACCCTTACACTGATGGCTATCAATGGCACTGGCCTGGAAAACTGCACTGGCTACTCAGCCGAGCCCTGGAGAAAGTATGTTTCTTTTTTGCCGATCAATTAGTGGTGAATACCCCCGAGGTAAAAAAGCTCTACCTCCGTCGCAATTTAAAAGCCGACGCCGAGATAGCGGTTGTTACCAACGGGATCAGCTAAATTGTCTTCCCCAAAACTAACCATAGCTTACGCAGGACTTTTGGCCGACTATGAAAGCTGTAAAGAAAGGCCTGTCCAAAGCTTTCCGCTATCTTGGCTACGAAGCTTTCGCAATCAAAACATCCGAGCTGAAACCAGAAGCGGAAAATTTTTGGTTGAAGCGATAAAACTTCTTTCAGAAAAACGCCCTACTTTATCCAAGGAACTCAGCATTCAACTCTGGGGTAAAATAGCCAAAGGCAATAAAAACCTAGTCAAAGAGTATAATCTCGAAAATATTGTCGAAATTTCAGACAAACTTCCTCATGACAAATCAAGAGATCAGCTATCCAAAGCTGATCTTCTGTTTTTACCTCTTGAATCTGAAAAATCTGGGCAAAGACCACTAAATATTCCTGGGAAGCTTTACGATTACCTTGAATTCGAAAAGCCAATTCTCGCACTTTGCGGAGAGTCTGACTGCAAGGACATTATAGAAAAGTCTGGACTTGGAATTTTCGCTAAACCCGATAGTCCAGAAGATATCGCCAAAGTTCTTGAAGGCTTGATTGAGAATAGAGAAAGTCTTTCCGAGACCTATAAACCCAACAGAGATTGGATTAAGAAGAATTACTCCGCCAAAGAACTAACCAAACAATTAGCTACAATTGTAAATAGGCTGGCAGAATAACCGAAAAAACAAGTAACTAGGCTGGGACTTTAAAGGAGACTTCCCTGATCTCATACTCCTTCTTTCCACCTGGCAGAGCAACAATTGCCATATCATCAACTGACTTTCCAATTAAGCCTCTGGCAATTGGAGAAGCAAAGGATATCAGACCCTTTGCAGCGTCAGCTTGCTCATCACCCACGATGGTAAGAGTCTTTTCCTCTCCCGTGTCGGCATCTTCAATTAGGACCGTGGCTCCAAAAATAACTTTCTCACCAGAGAGCTTACTAATGTCTACCACCTGGGCAGTAGCAACCTTGTTCTCAAGAAGTCTGATTCTAGCTTCGAGCATGCCCTGAGCTTCTTTTGCCGCGTCATATTCCGCATTTTCCGAAAGGTCTCCATGCGCCCGCGCTATCTCAATAGCTTTCGAGGCGGCATGCCGCTCTACAGTCTTCAGCTGATGCAGCTCTTCAACTAATTTTTCATGACTCTGAATAGTCATCGGAGTCTTGTCAGCCATTTCAGCCTCCAAAGATTGTTCAATAATTCAATTATCCGGGAACCTTCATTATCTCAGAGCATTACTGGACTGGCAAGGTGAGGTTAAGCAATGGATAATACTTAAAAAGCACTGAAAATCTACTGAATAAATATATGTCAAAACCATTTCCTAAGGACACTACATCCCCCGTCTTACTATTTAATCCCTCTATTTTCGCCTAATTACTGGCTATTTGGGTGCCTAATCAATAGCTGATATACTAGCTAGGTTTTAGCTCTTGGGTCTGAAGCAGTACAACGGTTTGCTTCTGCCCAGAGATACTAAGGTCCAAGAAAAAACTGAGTTTAAAGTAGACAGACTCCCTACTCCCTCGTTCTCTATCAAAAGTAATTCACCTTAATCCGGTAGAATAATTTCTCCAAGGGCCTTTCAGATTAAAAGTAATCAACTATAGCTCTGAACGGCCCTGGGTTGACCAAATAATTAGAGGTTAATTACAGGTATTTTATCCCCCAAGGAGTCCAACATGAAAATATTTTTACTGTACGACCGCTCCAAACGCATTGGTCTAGAATCGGCGGTGGCTCACGCTAGAAACAAAGACTGGCTTAGCGCACCAGTTGCTGACACATTTGGACCGTCTGCCGCCTTGACCAAAATCGTGACCGAAAGCCTGCCTTTGCTACTTCAAATCAACGATCTCGAACAAGTGCTCAGCAACGACAAAGACGTAGTCTTTGTAGTATTTGGAGGTCAGCGCACTTCAGAAGCCATGCACTTTTGGGCCAGAGTTTATGGCGCTAAAGTTGTATTTATCCAAAACAGTTGGGAATGGGCGGACAACGTCGATTCCTCAGCAAAGTTTGGTTTATCTTCATACGCAGATACCCTAACTGCACTCTTGGGAAAATATCAGCATCAGAAAATGTTGATCCTCCCAGGTAAAGCCTCTACCTTAAAATCGGTACTGGCAGAAAACAGAGAGGTCTTTGTCGGCGAGAACCTGGCCCAAATAACAAACCATTTTGGCAGAGACGAACAAGCTTTAGCTATTGTCCCTGAGCATCTCCTCCTTAATCAGGATGAAGAAGACGACTTTATGGTTGTTTCCAATCTCGATCTAGTTTCGAGACTTTCAAAGCGGCTAAACTTAGTGGAAAGGCTGATTAGTCGAATAACTGGAAATACTTTGAGAGAAGCTATGTCTATGTCCCGGGATGATAGTCTTTATGCAACCAGAGTGGCAGACATAGTCTTCGGACTGGTACAACCACTTTACGATGCGCATCCAGATCAAAGGCCAAGCCTCGAAGATGAATATCTGAACGTCCCTGGGCGAGTAGAGTTCACGACTAGGTACCGCAATGGTGGTTTCGTGTTCGATCTGAGTGGTAGAGCTGTGCGAGAAATGGACAAAGTGCGTCAAGAAGTTAGGACGCTTCATGAGGCGGGTGCGGTAATGTAGTTCCCATGAGCTAGGCCATTTTGACTAAGGACTATCCGGATTGGTTTTTGACAGCGTTCAATGGTCAATCCGGGTCCTTTTTCGAAGAATAAATACTCTTCAAATTCTATTTCAGAGCTAAGTCCTCTATATGCTTGGATAGTTGAGAGCCTGTAACTCCAACCTGTCTTGGAGTTACGCAAGAATATTGAAAAATCTGAATAAGCAGGTAAACTCCCGGTTTATTCGCTCTAGTGCCCTTTCTGCACTTTAAAATTATTCCTTGAGTAGTCGAACTTAATGTTTCTCCGCTGACCTATCTCCTTTAGGCCCGGCCAGCGGAGAACACTGATACTTAAAACTTAAATAAGGTTTTCGCCGATCTTTGAAATTAACAGGCCGCTACAGTTCAGAAAATACTGAATTGTCCAGGCCTGATTAAGTTCTTGAATCGGCCTGGTCTCATTCATTGAAACCAAAGGTAAAATCACTGTGGACAATATCCAAAAAGCAGCTAAGAATGCTGAAAAACTAATGGAAAATTCCAGCTACGCTGGGGACGAAAGCGGGCGAAAACAACGCCGCGAAAATGTAGGTTTGAGTTGCGAGAAACTACCAGATGAGGAATATCCTAAGTTATTCATGCGTAGCTGTATGCATAAAGATGCCAGACATGGGTCCTTGATTGGCGCCCCAGATGTTTTGGAGTGGCGAAACGCTAAGACATGGATCAACAGACTATCCAATAAGGGGATTCTTTTTGGCGTCAAAAACGATTTCAAAGGAGCCACGGTCAATGGACAACATGTGCTGAACATGCCTCTTGACGCGATCAACGCTCTACATGAGAAGGCAGCGAAACTTGGAGCGGTGTTTACCAAATCCAGGTTCCCATTCGACATCAATGCTACTGACAACGCCCTAATGCATGGAGCTCAGCAACTCGCTATTTTTGCTCGCTTGTCACTGGATCATGGACTGGTTCAGTTTGTTGAGCCCGAACTGGTGCGTGATAGCCTTGGCGGCGAACACAGTATAGAAGATGCTCACGCTATTATGGACAAGATGCTTGGTTATCTTGTCAAAAGTTTGGAAGAGTGGGGAGTTCCACCTGAATGCGTCATCTTGAAAACCAACCTCGTCGAGCCTGGCTCAAAACATGAAGGTGATGTGCAAAATATCGCCAGAAGAACCGTGGCCCTTTTCAAAAAGCACATTCATGGTTTCGCTGGAGTTAAACTGCTTAGCGGAGGTCAACCCATGGAACTCGCTCTCAAGCGTGTGAAAGCTATAATTGCACACGCTAAAGCTGAAGAACCGGAGATGGTCGGAAAGATAAGCACGTCTTTCTCCAGAGCCATGATGGAAGGAGTCTTGGAA
>CALIEE010000229.1 GCA_938022485.1 uncultured bacterium
AGTAAATTAGTTGATGGCTGCGCAGGTATTTTCTTTGGAGACCACTCATCGACCAAAGCATATGTTACGAAAAAATTATAGGCGTTCCAAAGAGGCAAGAGAGTTTGCCTAACGACTTGCTGAACTCCTTCTTTACTAAACCTAAGCTCCTCACCTCTAGTTGCTGCCGAAGAGAGTAAGTAGAGTCTCATCGCATCCGCCCCTGACTCTTCCATAACTTCTTCTGGAGGCGGGTAGTTTTTCAGAGATTTGGACATCTTTTTGCCGTCTTTAGCTAACAAGATTCCATTAACGATAACATTCTTAAACGAAGGTTTATCAAATAAGGCCGTGGAGAGAATTAGCAAGGTGTAGAACCATCCTCTGGTTTGATCCAATCCTTCTGCAATAAAGTCCGCTGGAAAATTTGCTTCAAACTCTTCTCTATTCTCAAAAGGATAGTGAGCTTGAGCATAAGGCATTGAACCTGATTCGAACCAACAGTCCAAAACCTCATCAATCCTCTTCATCTTCCCGGAACAGGAACCACAATCTATTTCAATCTGGTCAATAAAATGCCTGTGCAGATCATCTACCTTTGCTCCGCCTCTTTCCTCTAGCTCTGACACTGAACCAAGGCACTCCACGGCATCACAATTATCACAACGCCAAACTGGAATTGGCGTGCCCCAAAAACGATTTCTAGAAATGGCCCAGTCTCTGGCTCCTTCTAACCATTTACCCATTCTTCCATCGCGCAGATGTCCAGGCACCCAGTGGATTTCGTCGTTCACAGCTCGAAGCCGATCACGGAATTCTTCAACTTTAACGAACCAGGTTGGTATAGATTTATAAATTAATGGGGTATCCGTTCTCCAACAGAATGGATAGGAATGCTCAATCGTACGATGGTCTACTAACTTGCCTTCGGACTTCAACCAAGCAACTATCTTAGGATCAGCTTCCTTAACATTGATACCAGTAAAGTCACTAATCTCGTCCGTGAAACTACCGTCCTCATCAACAGGATCGATGATAGCGATATCATTTTCCTGAAAAACTTTTAGATCCTCTTCTCCGAAAGAAGCTAGGTGAACAAGACCCGTTCCATCGTCTGCAGTGACAAACTCACCAGCATAAACCTGAAAAGCATTACTACCTATTTGGTCACAGAAATAAGGAAATAGCGGCTCATAGTTAATACCAACTAGTTCAGACCCTTTAAACTCAGAAAGAGTTTCAAACTCCACACCTTTTCCCAGTATATCTTGCACGCGAGAGCTTCCAGCAATAAAGACTTCTCCGGAGTCCTTTCTCCTAACAATCGAGTAGTCTAAATCGGGACCAGTAGCTACTGCCATATTACTGGGCAAGGTCCACGGAGTGGTTGTCCATAGATATAAGAAAAGATCTTTATCCCCAAGCCCAGCTTTTTCAACTAGTTTTGAAGCCCCACTTTTAACTTTAACCCTTACAGTAACAGCCGGATCTTGGACATTTTTATAGTTAAGATTAGCCTCAAAGTTACTAAGGGGGGTATTCATTGCCCACGAATAGGGAACACACTTAACACCTTCGTATATCAGTCCCTTATCCCAAAGGCTCTTCACTACCCACCAAATGGACTCCATAAAGTTGGGATCCATTGTTCTATACTGGCGGCTAAAATCAACCCAACGGCCTGAGCGCTCTAAAAACTCCTTCCACTCAGCTGTGTAGCGAAGCACAATCTCACGACAAGATTCATTAAACTTATCGATACCATATTCCCTGATGGCTCGATTCCCATGAAGATCTAACTTCTTCTGAATTTCAAACTCCACAGGGACACCATGACAATCCCAACCACAGCGGCGATCCACATGGTAACCCTTCATTGTGAAGTAACGACCGACTACATCCTTAATAGTACCTGCTAGTAAATGACCATAATGCGGCAAGCCCGTGGCAAAGGGTGGGCCATCATAGAAAACATAGGAAGGTCTATCAGTTTCATTGTCCTGCCCATCCAACTTGGTGGAGAGCTTAACATCAAGCGATTTTTCAAATATCGAATTATCACCCCAGAACTCAAGAACGCGATGCTCCAAAGCCGGGAACTTTATTTCCTGTTCAACGGGTTTCATTCAGGCACAGTAACTTAGCAAAGTAATTTAAAGGAAAGCTCAGAGTCAGGGGCAAACATTTCTACCCAAAGACTGCTCCAGTTCAAGGCTCAGAACACTACCCGTTTTTTGCACTGCCCACAAGACGGGGGCCTCCTCAGCGCTCTTTATTTCACTAAAAGAATCGACAAAAGTAGGGCTAATTGCAGCAAGCTCTGCCGATTGGGAGTCTAAGTCGCTATCCTTACTCGAACCACAAAAAATCTTAATTCTCTGCTCGCGAGTAGCAACGACTAGAAATGGTTTCGATCCAACCGCTAGCTCAGTGAAAGCCTGTATAGCGTCATTGGCTATTATAGTTTTAGAACGTGGCACCAAGCCTTTCATTTTCCATGGACGATAAATTCCATCATTAGTGACAGCAAAAATATTTTCTCCAGAACGCTCAATAGAAAAATGGGAAATCTCAAGGGGTAGCTTGGTAACACGACGAGCCGAGTCAGAAATTCTTTCGCTAGGATCGAGTTCATCCCTAACTCTCAAACCTAAATTCTCTTCAGCTCTTATCAAGCGCCAAACAAGAATATTACCAGTCCTATCAGCACCAAAGAATATCTCTTGGTCAGGATGGGTGACGAGCGAAACTACCCCAGAAGCCAAGCCTCGGTACTGCGATAAGGCACGTAGTGAGTTTTCAGCATTACCGTTTCTCGGACCAAGCCCCCAAGAGTAAACTCGAGCAGAGCTAAGACCAAATATTAGAAACTCTTGTTGCCAATCCCAAGACATGGTTGTAACCCTGCCCTTAAATCTGGTCATCCGAGAGTATATGGAAGAATCCGAGAGATCTATTAGAGATACTGATGAATACTGCCCAACAGCAAGCTTGCTCCCATCAGGAGACAATGACAAGGATAGGATTTCCCTCGAACTTCTAGCTAGCTCTGTTGAAACAACAAGAACTTTACCTTCAGTGCTTTCAATTATTTGATGGCGAAGCACTCTGCCATCAGCACCTCCTGTGAAAGCCTCTCGCCCGGCTTTGGAAACTTCCAGTGCTGTAACCTCACCACTGTGAGCTGGAAACGAATTAAACTTGGACCCAGACAGCTGCTCGATCTGGGCAGAGTAGCTTTCGTCAACTTCATTTAGAGCCCAGCGAGGCTCTATGGGCCTCTGCTCCACCCCTTCAGAGGCAGTTGCTGTCAATTTAGTCTCTCTAGACCAATTGATCTCTCTAGCAGTGGAGGGTCCACAACTTGCAAGAAGAGGTAAAATACCGATCAAGCAAAGCGGGATTGCTACTGATTTAAGATTTTTTTCTAACTTATGCTTCACTTGATACTGGATTAATGTAATCTTCCACAAACTTACAGCCGGTATTGTCTTTAGAATACCGGTCAAGATTTTCAAACCTATTAACTAACTGGTCAAGATGTCAAAAATCAGCACGGATGCTAGCAGTTCTGACGAGAGCAACCAAATTACATTCAGAGATATTCTACCTCACGAGAAACTTGTAGAAGCTTTAGGGGCTAACTCTATCTTCAACCCTACCCCGGTTCAGCAAAAATCGATTCCCGTTGCTTTAGCCGGTAAAGATTTAGTTGCTCAGGCGCAAACCGGAAGTGGTAAGACTTTAGCTTTCTCAATTCCTTTAGTTGCAAAACTAATATCCTCAGATTTCCCGAAAGATAAAACTACTGCCTTAGTAATCACACCTACTCGAGAACTAGCTGACCAAGTGCTTAGCGTTGTACAATCTTTAGAGAGTAGTTTTGAACCTGTCCTTGCGATTGGCGGTGTCGATATAAATAAACAAATAAAAAAACTCTCGTCTGACTGCAGAATTGTAGTAGGGACACCAGGGAGAATTTTAGACTTAATGAGACAAAAAGAACTCTCGCTAGAAAACTGTGAGTACTTTGTCTTGGATGAAGCTGACGAAATGCTCTCTATGGGTTTCCTCGAAGATATTAGGGATATTCTCAAAAAACTTCCAAAAGAAAGGCAGGGGCTGTTCTTAAGTGCAACCATAACCCCTCGAGTAGATATGCTCGCCAATAGCTTTCTTTCCTCTCCTGAGAAAATTGAGATCGAGCTGGATAACGATCTAATCCCGGATGTCGACCATAGTTACTACGAGGTCGGAAACGATCTGATGGCGAAACCAAATGCTCTATGCGACCTAATTGAAACTTTACAACCTGAATCAGCTATTATTTTCTGTAATACGAAAAGTGACACCGAGTTAGTTGAAGCTCTTTTAAGACGCAAAGGCTTTGATGCTCGTAGGCTAAACTCTGATCTAAACCAGTCTCAGAGAAACCGCGTAATGAAAAAAATTCGAGCCAAGGAGCTTAGATTTTTAATCGCTACTGATATTGCTGCCCGCGGGATCGATATCGAGGAAATTCAGCTTGTAGTTAACTATGCCATTCATGAACAGTCGGAGACCTACGTTCACCGAACTGGAAGAACTGGTCGGGCTGGAAAACAGGGTAGTGCTGTCAGTCTGGTAGGGCCAAGAGATTTCGGGGCCTTTCATTACCTAACGAAAGTACTAGATGTTGAATTCACAAAGAAAGACCTTCCCGACGACCAAGCTGTAGCCAATGCCCGCTTGGAACACATCGACCAGATCCTACAAGAAAGAGTTACGGAAACGGGAAAACGCTACGAATTGCTTGCGAAAAATCTTGTAGATAAGTCTTCACCTGAGGAACTAAGCAGTAGACTTGCCACCTTAATTCAAACTGTAATCGAGACCAGAAATTCCAAAGAAGTGAAAAGTCTTGAAGACGAACTAGTCACAGACACAGATAGCAGTCCTAAACCAAAACGTGAAAGAAAAAACAATAAATCTGATGACGACAGTGAGATAAGAGCAAAGGGCGATCGAAAACCTAAAAGCGATAGCCCTAAACCTAAAAGAGGCCCAGAAAAACGAGTATATCTTGGCCTAGGAAAAGAAGACGGATTATCGATAGATAAGTTTCAAAAACTGGCCCAAAGCCAGGCTTCTCTAAAAAAGGAAGACATCCGAAATCTTACACTTAGGAACCACTATGGCTTTGTCGATCTTTTCGATGCTCAGGCAAGCTCCTTAATAGAAGCATTGGACCAGAGTGATTTCAACGGTAAAAAATTCACGATTGAAGTCGCAACAACACTGACATCCAATAAAAAGCCCTCAGGTAGAGGTCGCAACAATGGCAATAGGTCGAGAGGCTCCGACAAACGAAAAGGTCGGCGAAGCTCCTCTAGAACTCTGCGAAGCAGCTAGTTACGGCCCCAAATCTTTTTAATGAAACTTTGCCGGCCTGAACCAAAGCTATAGGCTTTATAGCGGATTGGGTTCTTTTTATAATAGTCTTGATGATAATCCTCAGCGGGGTAGAATTTTTCTGCCTCCGAGATTTCAGTCACAATTGGATCAGAAAACTTACCTGACTCTCCCAAGTCCTTTTTAGACTTTTCTGCTAGCTCTTTTTGCTCTGCAGAATGATAGAAAACAACTGTTCGATACTGAGTTCCTCGGTCCGCAAATTGAGCATTCAAAGTGGTAGGATCAATATTTCTCCAAAAAACACTTAAAAGCTTCTCGTAACTAACCTTTGAAGGATCGAAAGTTACCTGAACCACTTCTGCGTGCCCAGTAGTTCCTGTGCTGATTGCCTTGTAAGTGGGATTATCTACAGTTCCACCAGAATAGCCGGAGATAACAGACTTCACTCCGTCTAACTTTTCAAAGGGAGGCTCCATGCACCAAAAACAGCCTCCGCCAAAAGTAGCTTTTTCAAGTTTATTTTCTTCCGCCATGGCCAATCCTGAAAACATTAAAATGCAAAAAATTGAAATAGTAATTTTAACAAAATAATTCCTGGTATTATTATTCAAACTGGATTCTCCTTACTCAAAATCAACTCTATTCCGGCATCAGTATAATAGTTTATACCTTCTTTACTAACTAGCACGAATACTCTGTAAACACCCAGTGGGAGTTCTTTTCGATTTAACATTCCAAAGAACCCACTGTTACCTATGTCTCGACGAAGATACTTCTCTGCTAAATCTGGCCTTTGGCGCACATTGAGAGACATAGTATAAACTTTGCCTTTTCCGCTCTTTAACCTAAGGCGAGACAATGAATGATCATTGTTCTTATTAGCGAGAAAAGCGTATCCATCTATAAAGACATGGTTGGAGCTAACAATTATATGCTCGAACTTATGGACGATACGTCCCCTACGAACCTTCAATTTTTCTTTAACTGGAGGATTTTCCAAGAATTTTTCATCAATTGGGGGAAAAGAATAGACCCCGTTTCTTTCAGCGGCGAAAGCTATGCGTCGAGCTTTTTCTTGATCCGGATACAACAAGCCAAGGCCGGCAACTTGATGCCGAACTACACTATCTTCAAGCATCGCTTTTCTAAGTTCAAAATAAGGCGAGAACCTCAAATAAGACATAGAGGAAAAAGCTAAACCTGCTGTAAAAGCCACAAAGGAAAGTTGTCGAGAAAGATAAAGAGTCTTCAAATTGTAGATCAAACCCAACCAAAGCAGAGCTATGAAAAACGAAGAAATTAATCTGTAACGAGTTTCGTTAAAACTACTTTCAATTGAAAAATTATGTTCTGTAAGACCGTGCACTACTGCAATCAAAAAGAAGAACAAAAGGCCGGCTGAGATAAACGGACGCACTACTGCAAGAGGTCCAACTAAACAGAGAAAGGCTGCTACAAACATTGAACCGTAGAGCACACTAGCATCGAAATGCATGGCCGTAACGGATCCAAAATAACTTGTCAGGTAACTGAGAAAAGCAATTGGCTCAACCAAATTTGACGAAGAGCTGACTTTGTCCACACTTAAAATTAAGATATAGGCACTCAATCCACCAACTATCAGAAAAACACAACCAGCCAAACTTCTTTTCTTTAGGAAATAATATAGACCAGCGATGGAAGGAACGAGCAAACCAGTCAAACCGGATAAAGCAGACAAGATTGAGCAAATCAGAGAGTTCCTAAGGTAGGT
>CALIEE010000230.1 GCA_938022485.1 uncultured bacterium
ATCTAGATTGGATGAACTACCACAGCTTATCAACGTGTTGATTGGGGACATGAGTTTGATCGGTCCTAGGCCTGAGCGCCCTGAAATGGCACTTGATTTAGCAGATGCCTTACCTTCTTTTCATAGAAGGCTTGAGGTGAAAGCTGGCCTGACAGGCTTTGCTCAAATTGAAGGTGGTTATGCTTCTGATGTTGAGAGTTACAGAAGAAAGCTAGCGCTTGACCTTCTTTACATCAAAAACAGAAGTTTATTACTTGATGTAAAAATTGCAGCTAAAACAGTTCTTGTTATCTTGACGGGTTTCGGAGCTCGATAGTTTTTTGCCTTAATCTAACTGTCAAAACAACATTTCTTAAAAATCTTTATTGACAGAGTGGCCAACTTTTATTTTAGTTGGCGTCCGCCGCCTAGCCCGTAAAGGGGCAGTTCGGGAAAGACCAGTTGTTTACTAGAGCAACTCGTCGGGAGGAATGGGTGAGTTGAATGATGAGCATGGTGTTTTCTTGAATTGTTTCAAACTCGGAAGTTGAAAAAAATTAATAGAAGTTTGATGGGGCTGAATGTCTGTAATTAGTTTTGCCTCACTAAAGGGGGGAGTAGGTAAGACCTCTTTATCTCTTAATGTTGCCCATGCGTTTGCACTACGTGGTAACAGAGTTCTCCTTATAGATAGTGATCCTTCTGCCCATGCTAGTAGATTTTTCAAGCATGAGGGAATAGATCAAGCCATTGAGGATTCAACTCTTGGCAGGTTGTTTTTCTCCCTCAGAACCAGGCTTCGTGAAGATGAGGAGATTGAGCTTCTCGAGGCGGCCGAAGAGTTTCAAATACCCTTATTTTTCGACGTCAGGGAGAATCTTTCTGTGTTACCAGGAAGCTCTCAACTTCATCATTTTCTTTGGGGGCCTGGGGCTAGAGTTTACAAGAAACTTTTTCCTCAACTGTTAGAGGAGCTGACTTCTATTTTTGACATTATTGTTTTCGATACCTGTCCAGATTACAATTTGATCACGAGAAATATTATCGCCCACTCGGACTTAGTTGTCGTTCCGGTTGATGCCAGTGAGATGAGCATCGCTTCTCTTGAGGAGCTATTTAGATCTTCTTCTCATATCCAGGGGCCAACGTGGTCAATTGTTAGAAGCATGGTTTCCAGACAAGCGACCCGTGTTCAAAAATTATCAGAAAAAAGACTTTCTGTTAGTAGTTCTATGGAGCTGAAAGACGCTTCTGAAACTGACGATGAACAAAATGAAGAGGAAGAGTTTATCGACATGATTCGGGAAGTGGAGTCCAGTGGAATCTCTCCTGAAGAAATGGTGGAGCAAGGTTTGATTCCCCAGAGCAATAATCTGGAGAGTGACAAAAGAGATATTTTTCTTCTTCGTTCATCCATTTCTCGAACTGAACAGCAAAACAGGTTGAGTTTTGTTGGTAAGACTTCTTTCGATAATAGGGAAACAAAAAAGCTTGCTGGTGAATACAAAAATGTAGCCAGGGAGATAGAAACCGTTTTAAGTTTTGCTACAGGGGACTTAGATTCTGCCCCAGAAGCTGCTTTAGGTTCTCTTATGACCGGGGCGCCTCAGCCTGAAGAAGCTGGCTATTAAAAAGCTTAGAGTTCGCCCGATATCTTTTAGACATTAAATAAACCTAGCGCAGACACTTCCTCGCAAGTAGCTGAAACTTATGAAAATGAAAGAGGCCTTTTGATAAACCTCTGCAATTAGAACAGCTTATCAACTGAAGACACAGGGCGAGTCCTTGATTTTTCAGGAGAAATAGGACAGCATCTTCCTGCGTAAATATACCTTAAGAAAGCGGATGAAAGAGCAGCAAAAAATTAAGAAAATTGCCTTAGTAACGGCTTTGCTAACCCTAGTTTTGGTTGGACTTGGAGGCTATGTCAGAGCGACGGGAGCGGGCTTGGCTTGTCCCGACTGGCCACTTTGCTTTGATAAGTTTGTTCCCAAGATGCGTTACGGCGTGATTCAGGAAGTGATGCATCGTTATTTGGCCTTGGTGGTCTCTATTCTTATTGGTGTTATGTCCTGGAAGGTATTTAAATTGGGACCAGCTTTTAAGTCGCTGCGAAAGTTTTCAATTGGATTAATTACTATACTAGGTGTGCAAGTAGTACTCGGAGGACTTACTGTTCTAATGCTACTGAACCCGTACATTGTGACTGCTCACCTGGCGTGTGGAACTATAATAGTTCAACTTCTTCTTTTGTTGGCTATGGAAAAGACGGAAGTAGTTAAGGAGAGTCCTTCTCCTGAAAACGACAGTTATATGTCTAAATTACTTTATTTCATGTCAGGCCTTGTCTATTTGCAAATCCTTTTAGGCGGTTTTGTCGGTAGCTCTGGTGCTTCGATGGCTTGTCCTGACATTCCTTTTTGCCAAGGTCAACTTTACTCAGCCAACTTTAATGGGCCTCAGCTTATACAGATGTTACATCGTGCTAATGGCATTCTTATTGCTTTTGCCGCTTTGGTTTGTTTTTTGAAAGCTAGACAACTTCAGCCGGCTTTGGGGATAAAACCAGGGCATATGGTTGCGATGATGGTGATGATTTGGATTCAAATCTCTCTTGGTTTTGCCAATGTTGTGATGAGCATACCAGTTGCGCCTGCTGTTACACACCTTGTTCTGGCCCAGTTGATTCTTTTTGGATATCTGGTTCCGGCCCGAAGACTTAGTGGTAAAAGATTTTTTGGAAAGAACTCGGCTCCTACTGGCCAAACTTCCTTTGGTGCTGCATCACCTGCGCAAGGTTTAAACGATAGTGCAGTGCAATCGGTTCAATTAAGGAGAGTAGCCAATGCTTGAATCAGAAACGAACTCCTCCGTTGCGGTTGCTAATGGATTTTCTTTAGCCAATTTGGTCAAAAAACCTTTAGCTGTTGCTTCTGATCTAGTTGAGCTTTCGAAGCCTGGTATTCTAGTTCTTTTGCTCATATCCACAGTATGCCCGATGTTTGTTGCTGCTGGGGGAAGTCCAGATCTAACTCTTGTGTTTTTCACGTTATTAGGAGGGGGACTTGTTTCTGCCTCGGCTAGTGCTTTGAACTGCATTTGGGACATGGATATAGACGCCATCATGGAGCGAACCAAGAATCGAGCTCTGCCAGCAGGTCGTCTGAAACCTGGTGTTGCAATGTTTTTCTCTTTGATAACTGGGATGGGAGGTCTGGCAATCCTATTTTTCTACGTGAACCCAGCTGCAGCTTTTCTAAGTCTTTTGGGTCACCTCTTTTACGTTTTGATTTATACAGCATGGTTAAAGAGAACCACGGCTCAGAATATTGTAATTGGTGGCGCTGCTGGAGCAGTACCTCCGATGGTTGGATGGGCTGCTGTAACCGGAACTATCTCTCTCGAATCTATTCTAATGTTTGCAGTGATATTCTTATGGACGCCCCCTCATTTCTGGGCTTTAGCGATTAACAAAAATAGCGATTACAGGCGTGCTCGCATACCTATGATGCCAGTGGCCTTTGGTGAAAGTACAACCGCTTACCAAATGTTTGTTTATGCTCTTGCCTTGATTCCGGCTTCTGTTTGGTTGGTGCTTGAGAATCCTGAGTTAGGCACATTCTCTATGTCTGCTTTAACTGTTTTAGCGCTTTACTTTAGTTGGACAGTTTTTCGCTTAGATAGAGCTGTTAGCGCAGTAAACGCTGATAATAGCGCTTCTAATCTCGAAGTTAAAGAGAAGCGTGCTTGGGCGGTGTTTAAGTTTTCACTGATATATTTAGCCCTGTTCTTTGTTGCCTTAGTTGTAGACTCAACTTTGGTCTAAGGCCAGATTCTTATAGTACTGATAAATAACTTCGGCTTGCTCCTCAATTCCGAGTCCTGGATTAGCACTGCACCGGATAGTTTCGCCTTCCCACTTCATATTGGGCAACTCGCCAGGTGCTCTAAAATATCTAAATGTATCAAAGCCGGCTGGTTCATCATTCGATAGTGCAGCTGCAATTTGTAGATTGCTGGCCATGCCAAAAAAATAGTCGAAAGGGGACGAGAAAATTACTTTCTTACCGTTGTCCTTAGCTAGTTTTGAGAGCCTAGCTATCTTCGTTAGGGACCCAATGAAACAAGGTTTGATGACAAAGGCTGACACAGCTTCAGACTTTGCGAATTTCTCTATGTCGCAGTCTTTTTGATAAATACTTTCATCTAAAGCAACAGATATCTCTGTTTTTTGAAAAAATTCTTCAATACTTTCGAGACAAGGTTTTAAAAAAGGTTCCTCGACGTACTCAATATTTGAGGGTGAAATCTTTGAGAAAAAGCTTAGGCTACTAACAAGTTCAAAACTTCGATTAGCATCAATTCTAAAGGTATTTTCACCTTGGTTTTCAGCAATTATCTTCCTTATTTCTTCTCCGCTGGATGGCGAGACCTTCAGTTTTACTACTTGCTTGTGGGAGGCTGATTGTTTACCAAGTCGATTAATCTGAACGCTGCCGGACGGCTTTTCGGAGATAAGAAAGCGAAGAGGGGTGTTTTCAAGTTTACCCAATAAGTCTCCAACGGCGCTAGAGATACCGAACTCTAGAGATGGTAGTTCTTGAAATAAGTCGAATAGTTCTTCAATAAAAAAACTTTTGTTTTGTAACCCGGACAGGCTTTGAGAGACTTGGGCTAAACTTTCAATACTATATCCAGGTAAAGGACTTGCCTCGCCATAGCCCGTAAAGCCCTGCCCCGACAGCCTAATCAAAAACCCCTCACGCTTATCTATTAGACCTTCCGAGCTTTTAAAGGGAGTCTTTAACTCAACGGAATAAGGAACAAAATTTATCGATACTTCTTTGCCCTTCAGTGAAGAATAGTTCATCTTCCAAAAACCCAGGCAATTGAAAAAATAATTCCAAAAATGACTAGAAGTTTACCTGTGCCAGCTAGAGTGTTGTTTAGATCTCGCTCTTTCAAAACATTTTTTATCAAAGGAATAGCCAACAAAAGACTAGCGGAAGCAGTTATAACCCAGAAGCTGGTGTGCCCTCTTAGAAACAATAACGCAGGAATAAGAGCAGCGAACATTATCGATGCAATATACTCCATTTTTCCGAAAGCTTTTCCAAACCGCACCACCAAGGTTTTTTTTAGGGCTGATTTATCACTATCATAATCTCTAAGATTGTTTACGGTGAGGATGGCCATTGATATTGATCCTAAAGCGCAGCCAGTCAATATCGAAGCTGATTTCCAATCACCCGTGAATAAGTATGTGGTTCCGGCAACTGCCACTGGGCCAAAAAAAATAAAAACAAAAATATCCCCAAGACCTAGGTAAGCCAAAGGTAGAGGTCCTGCCGTGTAGGCGATAGCGAAAATAATTGAGAGAATGCCAATAGCTGCAATAGGCCATCCCCCTTGCCAAACAAGGTAAGATCCTAATAGAAGCGAGGCTAAAACACTGAAGATCGATGCTTTTCTCATTTCCTCTGGGCTGACTAATCCTGCTTGTGTAGCTCGCACCGGACCCTTACGCTCTTCGTTGTCAGCGCCTTTTAGATGATCATAAAGATCGTTTACAAAGTTGGTTGTGAGCTGAATTGCTAGAGCAGTAGAGATTATTACCATAAACAGAAACCAGGATATTTTAGTCTCTGTTCCTGCGATAGCAGTGCCGGCAATAACAGGAATTATTGAGGCAGGAAGTGTCTTAGGTCTAGTGGCATCTACCCAAATCTTGAGCTTTGAATTATCTTTCAAGGCCATTGTTCTAGCTTCTTAGCTGACCCTTGATCACAGCTAATGTACACCTGGATATAGAGACCTTTTTTCTTTCCTCGTCGAAAATTTCTACAGACCAAACCTGAGTACTTTTTCCAATATGAATTGGTTTTCCCTCGCCTAGAACCTTACCGCTATTTACTGAGCGCAAATGGTTGGCGTTAATTTCCAAACCAGCAATGGCATTGGTCTGATGATCTATATTCAACCATCCGCCAACTGAGGCGATCGTTTCAGCAAGTGCGACAGAGGCTCCTCCGTGCAGAATACCAAAAGGCTGACAGGTTCGCTGGTCTACAGGCATGGAGGCGGTGACCAGCTCTGGAGATAGCTCTAGCATTTCTATTCCTAGATTCTCGACTAGCGAGGGCTTTGCCCGGCTTTTGTAAAACTCAAGCTTTTCTTCGAGACTTTGGACCATAAGAATATTTATCAAAGGATAAAAACTAAGTATTTTCGGGTAATTAAATCAGGCACTAAATTTGTTTATTCTAGTAGTAGTGATATTTTCTGCCTATGAGCATTAACTCTGAACAATCATATGGTGTCAACCACCTCTGGGGTAGGGCACTGATAGATCGCTTGGTTTTGGCTGGCGTCAGGAACTTTGTGATTTCCCCAGGTGGGCGTTCAATGGGTTTGGTGGTTGCTGCTCGTGAGCACCCAGGAGCTCGAATTACAGTGCACCCTGACGAGAGAGCGGCTGCTTATTTTGCTGTTGGTTTGGCCAAAGGGAGCGGGGTTCCTGCAGTTGTGATTTCAACTAGTGGAACAGCTGTAGCCAACTATTATCCAGCTGTTCTCGAGGCTTTTCATTCAGGGACTCCGCTAGTAGTCCTCACTGCTGATATGCCTGCGGAGCTGTCCAGCTGTGGGGAGAATCAATCAATATCTCAGCCAGGAATATTTGGTGAAAATGTTCTTTGGTCTAAAGATCTTCCGGTAGACAGTTCATTGCTCGAAGGCAGCGAGGAAACCGAGCAGATCGTTAAATCATTAGTGGAGTATAGTACCGCCGGACCTGTTCACTTGAACTGTAGATTTTCAAAACCTCTTCTCGAGCCAGCTTTGTTGGACCAGAAGACAAACCAGTTTTCTAGCCGTGGCGAATACAACCCCAAGAAACTACCCGTCGATTTGCCGGCTGTTCAAGAACTTAGAAAAAAAATCTCTAAAACTGAAAAAGGGCTGATTTCAATAGGTAGGTTGCCATCTAGTTTAGATACCACATCAATTATAGACTTCGTCAGTGAGTCTAAGTGGCCGGTAATCTCTGATTGCATTTCTTCTATTCGTTGGACTGGTAGGACTCCTGAAACGCTTATTTTAGGGACAGACTTGCTTCTTCAGAATAAGAATTTCTCTAGTAAGATAGACC
>CALIEE010000231.1 GCA_938022485.1 uncultured bacterium
TAATAAAGGAGAAGTATTGATTCGAGGTAAGCGTTATCCAATAGTAGGCCGCGTCAACATGGACCAGATTATGGTTGATATTGGGAACGATTCAGCTTGGGTGGGGGATGAAGTAGTTTTGTTGGGAGGTCAGGGTAGCGAGACTATTACAGCTGCAGAGGTTGCTGAGAAAGCTGGTAGCTATGCTTACGAAATTCTTACAGCTACGAATATGAGAGTTCCCAGGGAGTATAGAAGTAGTTAAGCTTTAGAAGTAGGTACTGAGAAAAGTGCCGGGGAGTTTTAAAGGGGAGAAAACTTCTTCTATTAAAAAAGTTCTCTCGCTTTTGGAGTTTTACATTCTAATTTTTAGTCCAAGTTTTAGAACTACTTCATTCGGACGTTAATACTGGTATTGAAGTTATTGCCATGACTAGAGCCTCTATTTCTGCTCCTATTTTGTTGACGAGCAAGTCTAGCATTATCTCTTTGAATATCTCTCATGTCTCTGACCAGTTCCTTGTTGCCATCTAGGGCGGCTCCAAACCTTACAAGTCCAGTTAAAGCATTTGCTACTGCCGTGAGACCAGTGGCGTGACCAGTCGCTGCAGCATACTTGCCTTGGGCCCTAGCCTTATCCACATGAGCTCGACCTACTATTTCTTGTTTCTCAGCAACCGTTCTCCAGTAAGTTTCTGTTGCCTCAGCTTTATAGTTATTAGTGGACTGGGCTCGATACTCAGTGTCAGCGATTAAACCCTCCTTTGCCGCCCTATTCACACCAATAGCTCTTTCGCCTGCTATGATTTGTTCACGGTAGGATACAAAGTCTTGTGTAGATTGTTCCGGCCCGACTAAATTCCCATAACGCCCATTTAGCGATTGTGTTGTTGGGTTGCTAGAACCAGAGCTTTGTCCAACTTCCTGCCCTTGCCTTTGTGGTGCTTGAGCAGGAGCCTGAGTAGGTACTTGAGCTGGTGCTTGAGTTCGCAACTGATTGTAGACAGCCCTTATTTCCCTAACTTGATTTGGGTGAGAGCTACCGAGGTTATTTTCTACGGTTGCCATCCAAGCAGGTAGTCGATCAACTACGTTGTGAGCGCCTCTATTGTAGGTGTCTGCGATACTATCCAGTTCAGATTTAAGCCATGTAACAGTTGCTTGTTTTTCCGGAGTAGAAACCTGGTTGAGAGCGGTCATAGCCTTGCTTTCAAGATTAGAAAGGCCGTCTCTAAACTGCCCTGTTCCTCTACTTGGAAAGTCTACTTTTGGCGAAGAGAGTTCCGTCAAAGACTGACTACTAGGAGCTGCAGGTTGTCTGCTAGGGTTAGCCAACTTGTTAATTATTGCGCTGGTTACTTGGTCAACAACCGAGTTCACAGGAATTTGCCCGATGCCAGCCACCTGATTGGCTCTTTGCTGAACAATGTTTACAGCTTCGTCAAACAGGTCTGGGTTGGTCATCATTCCGTTACTATCGAACTTGATATTAAATGCATCGAAGCTTTTAGCGACTACTGAGTCATTCTGTGCAATCATTGCCAGTTTTTTAGCGTAATGTTGTTTAATTTCTAGCTTTCCGGTGTCACCTGGGCGGATGAACGCGCTAGCATCACCTTTCGCGATTTGAGCTTCAACTTGGGAAGGATTACTTAATTGTGGATCTGCCATTTTTTACCTCTGTATTCTTACCTCTGAGTTTAAATACCTACATTCTCGTTATGCGATCTGGGTGAATTTATGTGACATCCTGCATAGTTTGCCATTTTAAGAAGCTCGGTGGACTAAGGTCACAGTACCTCCTTTGTAATTTCTGTAGTTATTATAAACTCTTAGGGAAACAGCTAATCTTTCCAGTGGCGACTAAACCTAATCCCACACCACAATGGTGGGTGAATCTCAGAAAGTGTGGTAATGTCCGGCCCACTTGGATGGGTAGAGCTGTTTTCTCATTGGCGAGCCTCTTGAAGCCTAGTGCTGCAAGATTCTTGTCAATGAACTTTTAGGAGGTTCTAACCCATGACTTGGTTTGCGGATTATCCTATCTCCCAACACCCCATTTCCTATCTGATTCTCTTCTTAATCTTTCTGCTGATATTCGTTGGAATATTTTTTTCAGAAAGACCTCTGGTTGGAGTCTTGCTTGGAATGGTGATAGCGCTGCTGGTACTGTGCTGTTGTTTTGATATAGGTCACTGGCTGGGTATGTTGTTGGACCAATTTCTAGGCCTAGCAATATGGTCAATTAACTTTCTTTTTTACTTGATAGGTAATTTCAAGTCTAATGAAGGAATGTTGGTGTTATTGGCCGTGGTGATCCTTGCTTTAATAAAATCAAGGCTTTGATAAGATCCAGGATCAGTTAAGATTTGGGCTTTACGGTTTTTAGTGTGAGCAAATTTTTGTTCACACGCCCATCTCTTTTTGATAGGCGCTATCTTGTGCTTTGCTCGATTCTAAACACAGCTCTTAGCAATGAATTAGATATTTCTCTCAGGTATCCAACTCAAGCACTATTGGGCAGTGATCTGATCCCATCGTTCTGGATAAAATACTTGCCTTGCTGACTCTTTCTTTTAACTCTTTTGCCACCCAAAAGTAGTCTATGCGCCAACCTAGATTTTTATCTCTTGCTCCAGCTCTATAGGACCACCAAGTATATTTGTCTTTTTTATCACCATTTAAAAGTCTGAAACTGTCGAGCATTCCAAGCTCTTCAAAGCTATTCATCCATTCCTTTTCTTCAGGTAAGAAACCGCTTAGCTCTTGTCTTGCTGCAGTTTCAGGATGGTGAATATCTGAATCTTTGTGGCAAATGTTAAAATCTCCACAAACAATGAGCTTTCTTCTAACTGAGGGTTTTAGACTTTCGATATGTGAGTAAACGGCATCAAGAAAATCGTATTTGTAATCTTGTCTAATGTCACCAGTCGTTCCTGAGGGGAAGTAAATATTGTAGAGAACAATTCCGCCGGTTTCAGTTACTACTACTCTGCCTTCGTTATCGAACTTGTCTATTCCGAGTACTAGTTGATTCTCGCCAGACTTAGCTGGAGCCTTCAAGCTATTCGAAACATAGGTGACGACGCCGGAATACCCCTTTTTTTCCGCCAAGCTAAAATAATGCTGATAGCCCGGAATAGATATGTCGACTTCTTCAACTTGCCCTCGACCAACTTTAGGCTCTTGGATTGAAATAAAATCGGCTTTAGTACGCCGAACAAAGTCGGCGAAGCCCTTCTTACGAACAGCTCGGATTCCATTCACATTCCAGCAAACAAGTTTCATTGGATCTTTCAACTCCTGCAAATCGTCGATATTTTTAGGTCTTAGCTGTAAATAGATTTTGCTTTAGCCTAATTTGCCTGTGGAAAACCCAAAACTATTGATTAATAGACTTTCCCAGATCTCCATATTTGTTTAAATGTAAAGCATGGATAACTCAGATTCTAAAGACTCTAAATTGATGAATATGCCTGATCGTAATGGTGAGGAGCTAGCTAGTGCAGTGGCTAGAGCTTTGCGTTCTACTGGGAGAAGTGAAGAAGCTTTTCAAGCGAACGAGGAAATCTCCCCCTCCACTGGTGTTAATAGTATGGAGTTTGAAACAGCTTCTTCCGCAGGTAGTAATATCAATGGCGAAATTTTGCTGCACGAAATAGTTGAAAGTCCTTTCCAGACAAGAGAAAATTTCGAAGCTAAGGATCTTTCTAACCTTGCTGAGTCCATTGAACTCAAAGGTGTTCTTCAGCCAGTGATAGTCCGGAAGATCGCTGTTGGCTATGAACTAGTTGCAGGTGAGAGACGTTTGCGTGCAGCAAAGCAAGCCGGGTTAGAGACTATACCCGCTGTTATAAAAGAGCTTAATGATCAAGAAGCAGTTGAGTGTTCTATTATTGAGACTGCTCAAAGAGAGGATTTAAATCCAATCGAAGAGGCTAAAGCCTTTCAGATGTTGAATGATCATTTTGGTTTGAACCAAAGTGAGATAGCGACTGCTGTTGGAAAAAATCGAGCAACTATTTCTAATTGCCTGCGCCTTCTTCAGCTAGATGAAACTATTATTGAGATGTTGGAGGAGGGGATACTTTCAGCCGGTCATGGTCGAGCCCTACTTTCTGCGGATGTTGAGCAACAGTTGAGGCTAGCTCACAAAACGATTCAGCAAAATCTTTCAGTTCGAGCCTTGGAGGATCTCATTCGAGAGTCTAAGGAGGGCCACTCAGAAGAGCTTTATGACGAAAACCAAGAAAAAATTGAGGCTACGCTAAGACGATTGGAATCCAAAATAAGCAGGCTTACTGAGATTGAGGATGTTCGAGTCTCTATTGATGCTCAGGGCAGGAAGAAGCTGGGCTTTGTATTTGAAACAGATTCTTCTTTTAAGAGGTTTGTCTCTAAGTTGCGATAAATAATAATTATCACTTCTTGTTTCAGAAAACTTTGCTAACTCAACCCCAAGCCATATCCTTGCGCTCGGTTGGTGACGTGCTCGTAGGCTTCTTCTAATAAAGGCTCTACTTCTTCCTCCACGCCACTCAGAGGCAGAGCATCGAGCCATTTTAGGATAGCTGCTGGAAGCTCATCAGCTTTAATATTATAGGAAAGCGCGTCAAACTCTTCACGGTCACCAAGTTGCCAGAAGCTGTCATCAGTAGGAAACAATGAGGAATTTTGTTCTTCTTCGAGGTGTTCGTGTTTGGCTCTTGAAGCGAGTCTTTCCTCTTCAGCTATTTTCAATCTTTGTCTACGAAGTTCTACAATGATTTCTTCTCGACTTCTACCTCTGAACAGAAGGTAGAGAAATGGGTCATCAGCTATTCTCTCGCAGACCCTGTACATTATAGATGCAATTCTGGAGTCAGCTTTGGTTAATTTTTCACCTTCGATTTCAAATTGTAATTCATCCACTGCTGGGAAGAAAGTTAGTTCATTTGTCTCAAATAACCCAGCAACCTCTTCAGGAAGTTTTTCAGATAAAATAGAAGCAGAGTAAAAAGCCTCACGGGCCATTTTTGCAAACGCTAAATTCCAGTCCTTGTCTGATAAAACAGGAAGTTTGACCGAAACGATCTTAGGAGCCCCTACGTCGCCATAAATCCTTGCGGTACAGATGCCTTTGTTAAATGAAAAATCGAGAACTCTGCGTTTTTTAATTAACTCTAACGCGTCATCTAGTAGACCGTCAAAGTCAGCTTGATCGAAAGTCACTCGCAGTTTTTCAGAAATCCAGCTCTTAGCGCATCGTTTTAGAAATGTTTCGCTGTCTGCCATTTTACTTGCTCATCTCCATAAAGGGTGGCTCGTCTGGGCTACCGCTATTATTAGACTTTTTCTCTCCCCCTGTTGATAGTTGTAAAAGATCTCTCAAGTCATCGACGGACATTTCCGTGATTGTGTTCCTTGCTGATCCCACTATGCTGTCTGCTAGGTCCTTCTTGCTCGCTAGAAGGCTCGATATCTTTTCTTCGAGGGTTCCTTTGCAGATAAATTTTCGAACTTGTACGTTTTTCTTCTGCCCGATTCTATAGGCTCGGTCAGTAGCTTGATCTTCGACTGCTGGGTTCCACCATTGGTCATAATGGATAACTTGATTAGCTTCTGTAAGGTTTAGACCAAAGCCTCCGGCTTTAAGGGAAAGAATGAATATCTTGGGTCCATCAGGTTTTTGAAAACTGTCGATTAGGTTCATTCTCTTCTTTTTCGAGAGAGAACCGTGCAGGAATAAAACCTCTTGTGAGAATCTCTTGGAGAGATGCTCCTGCAACAAAAAGCCCATTTGCGCATATTGAGTAAATATAAGAGTTTTGTCGTCTTCAGCCAGAATCACTTCGAGCAACTCTTCTAAGCGATTGAGCTTACCAGATCTGCCATCGAGCTGACTGTTGTCTTTTAAATAGAGTGTCGGGTGATTGCAAATCTGTTTAAGTCTGGTCAGTGAGCTAAGTACTAGTCCTTTTCTATGCATCCCATCTAGTCTGGTAACCTCAGGGAGCATGTCATCTACTACCCCTTGGTATAGAGAAGCTTGTTCTGAAGTTAAGGGGGTAATTACCTCCATTTCGATCTTTTCTGGAAGATCAGAAAGAATTTCAGGCTGTGTTTTTAACCTTCTCAGAAGGAATGGCTTGACCAATCTGCCTAAACCTTCAGACGCGCTAACGTCCCTGTGTCTCTCGATTGGCAGTGTGAACCTAGTTCTGAATTCGGAGAGTTTTCCGAGGAAACCAGGGTTTAGAAAATCAAATATAGACCAAAGTTCATCTAAATGGTTTTCAAGCGGAGTTCCTGTCAGAGCGATTCGATGACAAGGGGCGGAGTCTTGCCTATCTTCAAGTAGCTGGGACTCCACGAGACTTCTAATAGCCTTAGACTGTTTTGTGCTTACGTTCTTTATATTCTGTGCTTCATCAAGGGCGATCCTTCCCCAACTAAAAGAATTGATCACTGACTCATCCCGATGAGAGAGGCTATAGGTGGTTAATACTAAGTCAGAATTCTCTACCTGGTTTTTCAGTGAATTGCCCGTCAATCTAGAGGGGCCGTGATGAATATAAACATTAAGTTCGGGGGCGAACTTTTTAGCCTCTCTATACCAGTTGTCGAGAATCGACATTGGAACAATAAGAAGTGTGGGAAGGATTTTAAACTTTCCGTCTGATGACTCTCTTGCAGCCTCACGCTCTAACTGCAGTAGTGCTAAAAACTGAATTGTCTTACCCAGTCCCATGTCATCTGCAAGACAGCCTCCGATACCTACTCTTGTAAGAAAGTAAAGCCAGCTAAGACCTTGTTGCTGGTAAGGTCTTAACTCTCCCTTGAAATTGATTAATTCGCGGTCAAGGACAATGGATCTCGACTCAGACTCGAGTAGGTTACCGACCCAACCTGTCGAGCTGAAGCCGGTAACTGGAAGAGTGTCATCCCCTTGGTTGACGCCGAACCCGAATCTCAAAGCGTCGATTAACTGCATTTTGTTGTTCTTTTTCTGAGCTTCTAGGAATTTGAAAGTTCCGTCTAGCCTTGAAGAGTCAATTTCAACCCATTGGTTGCCTATATACACAAGGTTAGACTGCTGATCGACAAGCTTTTTAAAGTCGTCTTGGCTAATAACTTCGTCTCCCATTGAAAGAGACCAGGAGAAATCTAGCAGCTGTCCCATCCCCAGCATTCCAGTCCCAGCACCCGGATCTTGGCTTTCGGAGTCAACATGAAGATGAAGGCCCAGCTGTCCAACTGATTCCCCCCACCAAGAGGGAGTCACTACGGGGTAGCCGTTCTTTTCAAGTTCGGGAGCGACTTCCTTTAGAAAGATCCAAGCGTCGTTAGTGCTCAGTTCTATACCTTCGGGGCAAGTTTCAAATAAAGCTTGTTTTAGGCCTTCGAAGTTCTCTTGGGCTTCCCCTAACTCCCTTAGCAATAACTCCTCTATTTCTTCATGGTTTAGGTCGCTTTGAGATAGAAACCCTAACTTGCCTATCCAGTAGTCGGAAGCTGTAATGAAATTGTTCTTCTCCCCAGTTGAGGTTAGGAGTATTTCAATTTTCCAAGAGGCTTCTTCAAATTTGTCGGGAACATCTTCTGGAGCAATAACTCTGAAACCGGTTTTGAAACGACTGATAGCTCCACCGGCAAGAAACTTCCCCGACCAATGTTTTAAACGTTCTTCCAGTCTTAGTAGTTCTTGAGCTCTTGAATCGAGCTGAGAGTCATCTCTCGTTAGGGCTTCCAGCCAAGCTGTTTCAGCGCTAAACTTTGGTGAGTTCGCTATTATCTCTGGTAGTAAGTCTCTAGACTTTAGAAACATTCTGATTAGGTGATCGCCACAGTGAGATAGGAAAGATTCGAGTATTAAAGCCGAGCTTATTTGATTCGGAACCAAATCTTTATCTTCAGTGGTTTCCAAACTATCGGAGAAATCATTTCGACATAAGGAAGGCATGGATTTGATTAGTGTCGCCAGACGTTCCTGATCTCGTTCTTCATTTAATATTACTTGCCAACGAGCCCTGTAATTTCCTCCCTGTCTTGAGAGAAGAGGCAAGAATCTTCCGTGAGCCAACAAGTCAAGCAGTAATTTGCTACTCTCAATCCAAAAACTAAAAGAATCGCCCAATCTGATGTCTTCAGGTAGTTCGTCTGGTATCGACGTTAAGAAGGCGATCGTCGACAAAGGTTCCAGCTCAAGGCATTCAATTTTCCACCTGTTGATTTGAACATCTTCGTTAGACTGTTCCAAGTTCAGTTCAGGTGAGGGGAGTGGTGCGTTTAATTTAGAGGGTAAACAGACAGCGTTGACTCCTCTTTCATCAGGGTCAAACTCAAGAGAATCTAGATCGTCTACTAGCTGATCATGCCCCAGACAAAAGGGATGAAGATTGTCGACAGGTGATTGCTCCTGTTTTGCCGATCGCAATTTTTCCTCGCTTTCTCCCCAGATGATAAGCTTACCATCTAAGCTCCAGCATGCATGCAAGACTCGCATTAAAGAACGAAAATTATAGAGATGAAACGCATATTAACAAGTGGTCTAAGTTGATCTCTAGGAATAGAGTGGCCCAGGGCCCAAAAGACGGGGTATACACTATTTTTTTAAAACAGGACA
>CALIEE010000232.1 GCA_938022485.1 uncultured bacterium
AAAGATCTCCCCATCGCCACGAACAAAAAGCCTAAAATGCAGTACGAAATTAATTCCACCAACTAACATAAAGAAAGTTGCTGCAACTTCAATCCAAGGATTGTTAAACCCAGCAATACTATCCGCCTTGGTAGAGAATCCCCCAGTGGCCATTGTAGTCAGGGCATGGTTCCAAGCATCAAAAGCACTCATGCCCAGCGCAAAATAGGTCACACCTGCAACCACTGTAAACAGCACGTATAGAATCCAAAGCGCTCTTGCTGTTTCGCTTATTCTGGCAGAAATTTTATCGGTCTTGGGACCCGGAGCCTCGGCTCTGTAGAGGTCCATGCCTCCCACCCCTACTAAGGGAAGGATGGCAATTGATAAAACAATCACACCCATTCCACCTAGAAATTGAATTAAAGAGCGCCAAAGTAAAATTGGCTGAGGCAAGCCCTCAATATCCGAAGCGACAGTGGCCCCAGTGGTGGTAAACCCTGATGCAGACTCAAATATGGCATCAGGAATTGTTGAGTAGGCCCCTGAAAAATAAAAGGGCAAGGCTCCTACTAAAGTAAAAGAAGTCCAGACCAAGGCAACAAGAATAATTGCTCCACGAGAACTAAGCTTTCCAGGTGCCTTTCTGAAAAAAGTAAACATCAACATCCCAAGTAGAAAGGTAGAGAGAGCTGAGTAAGCGAAGACTCCAGCGCTAGGATCCTTTAGATAGACCCCTGTCAGCCAAGGGACTAACAAAGTCGAAGAAAGAATAAGAAATAACAAGCCAAGGGCTTTAGTGATCACTGGCAGATTCATCCGAAAAGGATAGTCTTCCTTTGATAATTTGGCCAACCTCAATTAATTCCCTAGTATCCTGATGGTTAATCTCCATTAGTTCAAGAGCCCATGATTTAAGAAAAATTTTTTTAACTTTCACCTCCAGCTCAAAAATGGGAGTTTTGGAATCCCTGTAGTAAAAACAACCATCTTTTTACAATGCCCAGTCGCTTTACAGTCTCCAATTACAGCAAAGAGAAGGTTCTTCACTCGGAAGTGCTAATTAAAGATCATGGTCAGAGCACCCTGAGTGGCAAGACAATTGTTCAGATCTCTGACCTTCATTACGGTCCTTCCACTACTGACCAAGATATTCAGTTGATCGTGAGCCTCACTAAAAACCTATGCCCAGACATGATCGTGATGACTGGTGACTACGTACAAAAAAGTCGAATTGGTATTCGGCATCGAGTTGCTACTGGGTTTGGCCCCGAATTAGTAAATTGGAAGGACTTTAGGCGGAAAGTAAGATTTTATGCACAGTCTCTAGGAAATCTCATTGCTCCTCTTCAAGCCCCACTTGGGATTCATGCTGTCTTTGGTAACCATGATCACCATGAGGGCTTAGGTAGTATTAAGAAATATTTGGGTTCTAAGGTAAACTGGATCAATAATATTTCCTTTGAGCCTACGTCTGGCCTTACTTTGTCTGGCATTGATGACTTGAACGTTGGGGAACCTGATCTAGCCTCGGCGGTTAAACAGATGGAACCTTTCAGCTCTGAGAACTTTAAACTTTTGCTTTGCCACAATCCAGATATTGTATTGGCAGATGAAAAGGACCTACTTAAAAACTATGACCTGGTCTTATGTGGGCATACTCACGGTGGTCAGTTAAGGCTTCCCTTTCTTCCTCCTCTAGTGACCAGAACCACTCAAAAAGATTATGTAGCAGGTCTTGGTTACTTTAAGCATTCCGGCGGAGGGCAAACTCCTCTCTACGTCAATCAGGGTGGAGGATTTGGAGCAATAAGGTTGAGAACGTTTTGCCCGAGAGAGATTACGATTCTAAAATTTAGCTAGTCTTTAGCTATTAGCAGCATCCAACTCTGCGGCAATTGAGCGAACCATTCCCTCAACCAACTTTTTGTGGTTTGCAGTAAAGGGCCCTTCCGGCACTTTTAACTCACTTCGCCAGTCGGCTTCAATTTGCTCGAAAATTTCAGTTATTACTTGCCCCTCAGCTATTCGTGCACTGACATCTTTGTAAAGAGCGTCACTTTCTTCACGCACAGCAATCAAATGCTTGGCAGCCAAATCCCCACGTAGTGTTCCCGCGTGGGGAAGACCTAGACCTCTGATTTCGAGAGACATTAATTTATCAAGGCTTTCGATATAGTCGCGGTAGCTACTCGAAAAGGCGCAGCTACGAACATCACGTCCATGATAACCGCCGACCGCTTCACCGGCTTGAAGCACAGAATCAGGAATAACCAGATAGCCAGTGGTATCTTCTGTATGGCCTGGGAGAAGGATCGCTTTAACTTGAACGTCATCCCCCAGATCAATGGAATCACCATCACCAATAATTTTATCGACCTGAAAATAATTTACCCAGTCTTTCTTTGTAGTGGAAATTTTTATTGAAGCGTCATCGGCTAAGCTCTTATTCCAAGCCCAGCATTCTTCTAGAAAAGATTTATTAGAAAGCATCTCTGCTGTTTTAGCAGAACAGACTAACTTACATGATTCACTGCTTTTTCTAATCGAGGGAATCCCGCCCATGTGATCAAAGTGGGCATGAGTAAGCAGGATATAATCTATCCCCCCTCCATCTTCATAGACAGAACTGAGCTGTCTATTTAAAGCTTCTTCACCAGCAGCAACGCCAGTATCAATGATGGCAAGCTCGTCGCCACAAACAACAAAATGCGAGGAGAAAACAGTCGTCACCTGCACTACGTTTTCACTGATTGAGCCTTGCGATTTTACCCACATCTTCTTTTTTGCCGATTTTGTTGAATTCCCAGACTAGACTTTAGTGGCAGGGAGTCTTTGTTGCAAGCGTTTAAGGATGCTTATGGCTTCAAAAAGTCTTTTTCAAGGCCATACGCGCCCACAACAACTTGTGGTCACTTCCCCGGTAAAACTTACCTTCAAACCCAAGGTCATAACTACCGTCACTTTCTCGAAATAGAGGAGCTGCCCGCGGACTAACAATGATTTCATCAATTAGATAATGGCGACCCTTGTACTTATAACTTCCCTTCCCTATTTGCTCTGGCCAAGCTTCCAACTCTGCTGCAAAAAGCCTAGTAAGCTTTGGAGGCATCTCTGATTGCTTTGAGCAGGATGCCTCGAGCTCGGTGTCAATACGACATTGACCCTTGGAGAACTCAGACAGAGAGCGACTTCCCTCTAGAACTTTCGAAGCAGCGTCGCTACGTTCACTATTAAGGTCCCCGGCTATAACAACAAGAGCCTCGGGAAATCTTTGAGAAAGCTCCTTAGATACTATCTCTCGAACACCTTGTGCCATCTGCACTCTCAAACGTTCGAATTTTGTTTGAGTTGGATCTTTAAACGCCCCTGATTTACTTTTTAAGTGAATACTCAAAGCAAGTATCTGCTGAGTCTCTCCACTAGGCAATGCGACTTCGAATAACAGGCCAAAAGGACCTCTGCTAAAGTATCCTAGTCTTGAAAAAAGCAGATCTCTTGGCAATGGTCGCTTGGCAAAGTTAAACTTCTCAATCACCTCAAGTCCATCCTGCTCTGCTACCAAAAACCCGTTTCGAATTCTCCGGTCGAGGGTCTCTCCCGTGAAAGATTTAAACTTTTTACCACCGAATTCTTCGGCACTATGCTCTTCTACGATGAGCTCAAGCTTTCTGAGATTTCGAGCTGCCTCAACCGCAGATGGCCCGTAAACCTCCTGAACAGCTACGATGTCGCATTTGGCCTGACTAATTCTTCTGGCCAGATGCTCAAGCTTTTTCTTTTCTGAATTTCGACTCCGTTTTGATTTTTTTCTGGTAGATTTTTTTGTAGCGCCAAGATTATCAGCATTTAAAGAGCAAAATACCAAAGATTCTTCTTCGCTAGCAGCTACTGGTTGAGAAAAAATAAACCCTACTATGACCCCTACTATAGCAAGACAAAATAAAGGTTTTAATAGCTCCAATTTCTTAGTTTCAAATTCTTAGTTTCAAATTCTTAAATGCGCTTTTTGAGATCAGATTCACTCCAGCGGTTCCCAGAGCCTCGGCGAGTATTTGATCCTCTGGCCGAAGCCTTTTTAGGTTGGAAAAGTTCTTCCACAGAAAAACCGGCAGCCTGTGCTCTTTTAACTCTTGAGATTGCATAGACACCAATCAATGCTGCATCAACTATATCCTGAGAGACTTTTTCAAATGCCAGGTTTTCCAACTCAGAAAGCTTAGCTCCCATTAAACTTGAAACTACTTTTCGAGCTGAATCTTTTACAAACTCTCTATTCTTCTGTGCTCCGCGAAGACCAAGAATTTCCGCTTGCACAGACCTAGGATTAATTCTTCCTGGAACCCTCAGACCAGTGCTTCTTGCTATTGTTTCGAAGATTCCCCTGACTTGTTCCACTTTGGTGGCACTATCTGGATTTTTAACCAGCGGAGCTGGTCCTTCCGAAATTAAATAATCCCCTAAGTTCAACGATTGCTCAGAGAACATACTTTCAACTTCATGTTGAAAGTCTTTCAAACGATTTGCTAGTGGAATGCTAGCTGGTCCAGCCTTAATACACCCCGTAGCCAGTGGTCGCTCGCTTTCTAAGTCGAAAACCACCCAACCGCTTGATGTCAGACTGGGGTCGATTGCAATTAGCTTGCTAGCTGTTTTACTCGTGGCTTTGATCGGATTTTTCAAAAAATTCTACGCCTACAAAAGTACTAATCGAGTAATCTACAAGTTCTTGAATATAAAACCCCAGTTTATAAACAAGTTATCCACAGGGTTAGCATAACCATATATTATACTACAATTTCAATACCTTAGCGCTCACAACTAACGAGACTAAACAAAGGTTATTCACAGGTCTCTGGCCAAATTCAATTATAGTTAATTATACCTGTAGACCAGTTCTTCCGCGACCGATAATATTAGTATTGGGGTTCTGCTGGCCTGGAGCCGGCAAATTAGAACCTATAAGTACTTGAACGGGAGCCGCCTCTGATGGTTGACGTCATGCCTCCATCCGACTTTGTCGGGTCCGAGTGGACTTCGGATGCTGTTAAATGGAAAGAATTTAGTTTCTTGTCCTGTGGTGCCCACCTGATTATCAGGGTTCAAGTTTTAAGCTCCTTAGCGGGACCCCTATTTTCAACCTCATAGCTCACTTATCCCCAGACTAGCCTTGCATTCCTTCCGATTCTGGTGTTTGAAGTGCTCCGGTTGGAGACATTGAGGTTCGCATCCCGAAAACTCTGTTAAGCTTTCTGGTGGTTCTTATCAAGGCTCTCAAATGCCGACATTTGAAACGTAGTTTATCTACGTGGCAATAAGTGGGCATTTAAAAAGAGCTAAAGAGAAGAACAGACGGAATGCTTACGTTTTAGCTTGTCATTTAGGCCTATTTTTCAATATTCTCCGGCCAGAATTAATTAGATTTCTACTTTATGTGGGAGAGACTTCTGTGAGCTTAAGCCTCGAAAAATCCTTAGAACTTTATGAGCAGATGTACCTGATGAGAAGGTTCGAGGAATCTGCTGCTCAGTCTTATACCGAGCGAAAGATTGGTGGCTTTCTCCATCTTTACATCGGACAAGAAGCGGTTGCTACAGGCGTAATAGCTGCGACTGAAGAGAAAGACTATGTCGTTACCTCCTACCGAGATCATGCTCACTACCTAGCCAAGGGTGGAACAGCCCGTGAAGGCATGGCTGAACTTTTTGGTAAAGAAGGCGGATGCTCAGGTGGTCGAGGTGGTTCGATGCATTTCTTTGATGCTGAAAAACGCTTCATGGGTGGCTGGGGTATTGTTGGTGCCCATGTCCCACTTGCTGCTGGAATTGGTTTCGCCGCTAAGTATAAAAATGATGGAACAGTTGCTGTCTGCTTTCTTGGAGAAGGTGCTGTCAGCATTGGGCCTTTTCATGAAGGAATGTGTTTAGCTGCTCTATGGAAACTTCCGGTGGTCTTTGTTGTAGAGAACAACAGATACGCCATGGGAACACCAATTCATAGAACTATGAGCACTGAGGATGTTTCAACTAGAGCCCTTGCCTATCCCATGGCTAGAGCTACTGTTGATGGTTGTGACCTTGATGAGTCCTATGAGCAGGCAAGAATCGCTGTAAAAAGAGCCCGAGAGCAATCACTTCCCACCCTGCTTGAATACAAAACCTACAGGTACCGAGGACATTCAATGGCTGACCCTGCTAAATATCGGACCAAGGACGAGTTGGAAGAATGGAAGAGAAGAGATCCTTTAAACCTTTTGAAAACCAAGTTAACCGCAAAAGGGGTTGAGGAGTCTGTATTCAAGCAAATTGAAGACAAGGTTGAAGCTGAGGTAGTTGATTGTAAGGAGTTTGCTGAACAATCACCTGAGCCTGCAGCAGAAACATTAGCGGATTTCGTTTATATCTAATGAGCATGAGACAATTAAGTATCCGAGAGGCTTTGAACGAAGCTTTAGCTGAAGAGATGGAACGCGATGAAAACGTGTTTCTTATGGGCGAAGAAGTAGGACACTATGATGGGGCTTACAAAGTCTCTAGGGGTCTTCTTGATAAGTTCGGCGAACAGAGAGTCGTCGATACTCCAATTGCTGAAAACGGATTTGCTGGCGTTGGAATTGGTGCTGCAATGGTCGGCTTGAGGCCAGTCATTGAGTTCATGACTTTCAATTTCTCGCTAATCGGAATTGACCAAGTGATCAATACCGCTGCCAAACTTCGTTATATGTCTGCAGGGCAATTCAAATTACCGATGGTCTTTAGAGGACCAGGCGGTTCTGTCATGCAGTTAGGTGCACAGCACTCTCAATGTTTTGAAAGTTTCTATGCTCACTGCCCAGGCTTGTTAGTTGTATTGCCTTCTAACTCTTATGACGCAAAAGGCTTATTAAAAAGTGCCATAAGAGATAACAACCCGGTTGTTTTCATTGAATCTGAAGCCATGTATGGAGTCAGAGGAGATGTTCCCGAGGAAACCTATACTCTTGAGTTAGGAAAGGCCGATATTAAGCGAGAAGGCGCAGATATAACTATAGCTTGCTGGTCCAAGGCGGTTCCATGGTGCCTAGAGGCAGCTGAAGGTTTGTCCGAGCTGGGTGTGAACGCTGAGGTTGTAGATCTAATGACGATTCGCCCCTTGGACGAAGAAACTCTTCATCAATCTGTAAAGAAGACCAATAGACTTTTAGTTGTTCAAGAAAGTTGGCCTCTGGCTAGTGTTGGACACTGGCTTGCAGCCACTGTCAGTGAAAGCCTGTTCGATTTTCTAGATGCTCCGGTTAAAGTTATTTCTGGTCAAGACTATCCATATCCTTACGCTAAAAATCTGGAAGCTTTAATGAGACCAGACGCAAGGAAGATAGTTGAAGTTGCCAGAAGCATGCTCTAGCTTGAGGCAACAATGATTCTTCCTTGGAAAGGAAAAACCCCAAAAATTGGCAAAAACGTTTTCATCGCTCCCAACGCTACTGTTATTGGCGAGGTGGAGCTTGAGGACAACGTCACCATTCTCTTTGGAGCCGTGCTTCGTGGAGATATTCTACCGATACGCATAGGTAAACGAAGTAACGTGCAGGATGGCTGCGTGCTCCACACCAGCAGGAAACAAAACCCATTGGTTATAGGAGAAGACGTAACGATTGGGCACGGCGCAGTGCTACACAGCGCCACGATCAAAGACCGTTGCTTAATAGGAATGGGAGCAACGGTAATAGATAATTGCACAATTGAGTCCGACAGCATTGTTGGAGCCGGGAGCTTAGTCACCAAAGGCAAAGAGTTCCCAAAAGGCTCGATGATCATCGGTTCTCCCGCTAAAGCTGTCAGAGAAACTACTGCGGAAGAGAAAGCATTTTTACCTCAGACGGCCAAAAACTATGTGCAGGTTGGAGCGGACTATCAGGAAATTATTGATAACCAAAAGAATTAAGTTGCTCTGGACACAGAGTTTTTTGGCCTAAGTATTTGCCCCAGTCCTCCACATCCTCACACCACTAGATTAACTACTGCCGCTCTTTTAGTCTCTAAAGAGCATTATCAAACAGTGGAGCAGTAGATGTACAGCAGTAGGCCGCCTTTATCTCGTGGTTCAGCCACACTTCAGTTTATTTTTTCTAGCTCAGGAGGAATACTCTTTGTTCTCCTTTTAGCAGATCTATCTAGTTACCTGCGAGCATCAAGTGCGACCCATGAAGCACTTGTGGCAACTATGCGTTGCATAACTCCGACGGATGCAGATTGTCTTTCAGGAGCAGCTCTTAGTTCAGGCAATCTCGAGGCAGACTGGTTTGGTTTTCCCAATTCTCCTGAAACGGCAGTGGCTGCCCTACAAGAAGTCACTTACTCGCCTGTGGTGGAAGAGTTCAGATGGGAGAATATCTTCGATATATTTTCTGTGCCTGACAATGCGGTAACTGCCAGCTTTCAAACAGTTGAAATTCCAGTGCGTCGTTATGCAGCTAGGCTTAACTCCTGGTTCGATACCTGGGCTCCAGTGAATCGAATTTGGGAAGTGCGCGAGATTTTACCCAATGGTGAAGTCGCAGTTATTCGAAGTTTAAAAGACCCTCAACTGGGACCGATGATGTATTTAGCGCACGGAATTGAGCATGGCTCACATTTTATAAGAGCTGACGGCACTGGCAACCCTGCAGTGGACGCCTTCACTAGTGAAAGTTGGTGTTTAGATGGAGTGCATAGTTCTAGTTTAGAAGACTTCAATGGAAACAACATTCCAGACCAAATAGACTCTGAGCTACTAGAGGCCGATCCACTTAGACTGTTATCTGTTGCTTCATATTGCCAACTTGAACACGACGACTTTAGATGGGCGCGTGCAGCAAACTGCACTTGGGAGGGGCGAAACCCCGTAGACCCCAGTTATGGAACATCAGAGAATCAGTTTTATGACTCCCCTTCTCGACC
>CALIEE010000233.1 GCA_938022485.1 uncultured bacterium
CTACTTCGTTTTATAGTTTCATCTCCTGATCCGTCTCTTGCGAGAAACGCTTCCGAACACCTAGCTAAAACCGTTAAGGAGATTTTTTCTAAAACCTCCCTGGACAATGATTCTAAAATTTCACACCTGGTGCTTGGGCCAGCCCCCGCAGCCTACGAAAAACTTCGAGGTCGTTTCCGCTGGCATATTTTAGTGAAGTGTAGCTCAGCTAGTTATATTTCTGCCCTAGCTACAAAGATCAATCTTTACAAAAAAGATTTGATCGGCAAATCAGACTTAAGAATCGCAGTCGATGTCGACCCAGTCGAGATGCTTTGAAGATACCTAATCTTTTACAGTACCCTCTCTTTAATGTTTTAGTTTGGTCCTTTACTTGGGCTCTTCAAATCCTAGTGTCCAGATCCGCATTCAATGAAGGCATTGGTTTAGGCTCATATATCACCCAAACCTGTTTAGGCACTTTCACCCTTAGTCTAGTTATTCTTCTGCCTTCCGTAATGTCCGAGGCCAAGGCATTGCTACGAGATCATCCTTTTTCATTTTATCTAGTAATTTTGGCGAATTTTATTCATTCTGGCATAGCAGGAGTTTTTTATTTCACTTCTCTCGCATTAACTACAGCAACAAATGTAGGCTTTTTATCCAAACTAAGCATAGTTTCTACTCTGGTCTTAGCGAGTATTTTTCTTGCTGAAAAACTAACTCGCCAGAAACTTTTCACCCTAGCCTTAATGATGGTTGGAGCCTGGCTTCTAATTGCTTACGGAAAAGGTCTTGCTATTGAACCTGGCGCATTCTTAATCATTATAGCCTGTCTATTTTGGTCAAGTGGAAATGTAATAATCAAATCTCAAATGAAACAGACTAGTATCTCAGGGGAATTGATCGCGGCTTTTCGTCCTATTGTTGGTTCTCCCACTCTCGTTGCCTTGGCCGCCATTCTTCCATGGCTTTTTCCAACACTGGGCCAACATTTCGGTGATAATTATTTGGCAAGCGAGACTGTTCCCTACAGTATCGCCAACTCTTTCTTTACCATCGGTCTTACAACCTTTCTGTACCGATCACTAAGAGTTTCTAGCGCTAGCTACGTGGCTCTGATGTCAATGACAAATCCCGTTATAGTTACGATACTGAGCTATAGTTTTCTTGGCGAAAGCCTTACTCCAATTCAATTGCTAGGAGGAGCCCTGATTATAGTTGGCGGCATTTCAAGCCAAAAAGTTGGTTTCCACAACAACAACTCTCTTTCAAACTAGTTTACAGAATTATACTCAACCTACTATGAATTTCGGCCTTTAGACTACTTGAAGGTTGAGTATTTCCGCCATGCGTTAGCATGGCCAGAGGACATATACTGCGCCGGGGAATATGTAAAACGCGACTAGCGTTTTGCAATGAAATAAACCATAACCCCTATTTCCCGAGTTAATCTTTGATTTGCCAAGGCCTGACGGCCTTGATCAGAATATTTAGAGGTTGAGTATATAGTCTTTTGGCCTCGCTTACGCTCGGGCTATACTGCGCCTATGCTTTAATCTAGCAAAACCGAAATTTCCATGAGGCGCAGTATAGGCCAGACAACCTATGCTGTTCTTAAGAGAATGAAAAAACCTGACTAAAGTTTTGAATTGGAAACCATAAGAGCCAGTGTTGACACAGATTATTCCTTCATTTCAAAGGCTTGGCATAGCTATAAGGGGAAAGAAAGTGAGCAGAAAAACGAGGGCTATCCAGCGCTTCTAACTCCCTCTGCCGCGGTGCTTGCTGTCGCTCTATCCGCTTGGCTAATTATAAATGGCGTAGGTGTTCCAATACCTACCGTGCCAATTCTAAAACTTATACTGTTCGCATGCTTTGTCTGTTGTCTACTTTATATATTTATAAACTTAGTCCGAGGGTCGAAACCAGTTACAGGGTGGGCGGAGAAAAACCTTTTTGGCTCTGATTTGGCACACTTCACCGCTACTTTTTTCGACTATGAAATTGCCGTATCAAGTAGCAAGCAGGATCTAAAAATAAATTATGAGGATATTTCTAACTGCTTTGAAAGCAGAACTGGCTTATGTTTTAAGGCAAATGAGAAACTTTTCTTCATACCAAACAATTGCTTCCCTCCCGGCATGTTGCCGCTTGCTAAATCAAGACTGAATATAAGAAAGAAATTTAAATCACAAAACCGAACTAGTATTTTATCTCCGGCGATAGCCTTCCTGGTCCCCTTTATCGCTATGTTTCTTTTAGCGGCAGAGCGCATAGACGCAACGGCTCCAAAAAAGAGCGCATATCAGGTGCCTCGCAAGGAAGAACAAAAGAGCATCGAAAATAAAAGCCGAACCTCTGAATGTAATATAAATCTTGATGCAGTAACGCAGGCTCGATCCGAATCGATACTATTTCTGGGAAATAGTATTACCTCAGCGGAAGGAATCCCTGATAAAGTATGCGAAATTTTAAACGAGGGAATCTCTCAGAGAGGAAAAAAATATTTTTGCTATAGCGTAACCAAAGGCGGGGCATGGCTAGGGCATCACTATCTAAATAGCCAAGCCGATAGTTTAGATTGTTGGGCTCAAACACTTAGAGAAGCTAAAGAGCTTAGTTGGGATCAAATCATCCTTCAAGAGCAAAGCATGGTCGCTGGGCTGGATCCGCAAGGACAATATTACCCGCAGCTCTTGAAAGGGATAAAAGGACTTCACTACGAATTTAAACCTAAAAACTATTTTTATCTTTTTCAAACCTGGGGGTTTGTCGAAGGCGATAAGAATATTCATTCCGACCGCTACACAGACTTCGAAACCATGCACGCTCACTTAAGAAAGGGTTTTCATGCAGCAAAGGATGCACTTGCCAAAGATAGAGTAGGGATTTCACTAATTCCTGTGGGAGATGGTTTCGCAGAACTCAAAAAGAAAGATGAATCAATGTTCAGGGCCCTCTACGCAAGTGACCGACATCCTTCAGCCCTTGGAAGTAACCTAGCGGCATTGATAATCGCTAAAAAAATTAAGCCTAGGGCAAGAACAGAAAAGTTTAGGAAAAAGTATTTAAAAGATCGAGAAGACCAACTCCTCACAACAATTATTAAAAAGATCTATCCATAAGAGCGGCTAACTCCTCAGGACAGTTTGGAGATCAGCTTATCTTTAATCCCGCCGAAGTCGCCATTGGACATCAGAACTATCAAGTCTCCGTCTTTTTTCAAGGAAACTAACTCTTCAGTCAAAGAATCGATTTCAGCAATAGCCCGAGCAACACTACCTGTATTGGATTGAATATCAGCAACAAGCTGGTCTGTATCTAAGGCTACAATATCCTCTCCAGTTTTAGAGTACCCAGTATCTCCAGCGACTGATTTAATTATAACCAAATCGGCGGCTGAAAAACTTTTGGCATAGGCTTCCTGAAAAAAACTTCTTCTACTGGTATTGGAACGAGGTTCAAAAACTGCGATTAATCTTCTTTCCGGCCATAGCTCTTTAAGACCGGCTAAGGTTAAATCCACCGCAGTAGGATGATGGGCAAAATCTTCTATAACTACAACTTTCTCGTTATCAAAAACTTTCTGCTGTCTGCGCTTAACTCCAGAAAAACTCGCTATACCCTGAGCAATTTCAGTTTCACTCACACCGAGTAAACTAGCCACTGAAGAAATCGCGGTTAAATTTAAAGCGTTGTGCTCTCCGCTAAGCGAGGTCAGCAAAGCAATTTCCTTACCATCAAGCTCTAGCTCTAGTCGCTGCTTACCTTCACTACATTCTCGATTCTTTAACTTGTACTTCGATTTTTCATCCCTACCGTATAAACTGACTCTACAAAAGACAGAAGAATCTTGCTGCCACTGAACAGCTAAGTCTTGATTAATTTGATATTGGTCACAAATCAAAACATGAGCCGAGGCTGGCATGCTTCTGACTAAAGCCTCAAACTCATCAACGATGTCATCAATTGATGCAAATATATCAGCATGATCAAACTCTAGACTGGTGATAACCAAAAAATCTGGACGGTAAGAATGGAATTTAGACCACTTGGCGAAGCATGCACTATCATACTCGTCTCCTTCTAGAACCACTACACGCTCTGAGGCAGGTTGCTCAGAACTCCAGGGTCTAATTCCCCCCTGTAGTTCATCAACGTATCCACCAACGAAATAGCCCGGCTTTCTTTGAGCATTCTCAAGTAAAACACTCATTGCGGCAGAAGTTGTAGTCTTCCCATGTGTACCGGCAATAACAACTGAGTTTTTACAATCTTCCCTACTGCCAATTAAAAGCTGACCCAGTACTTCTGGCATCGAGGCGTGAGGGATCTTTTCAGCCATGACTCGCTGGTATTCAGGGTGATCCTTGGAAAGACTATTTCCAATTACCACAAGATCTGGTCGCTCATTCAAATTATCTGAGGCGTAACCTTCAAAAAGATTGTCAGCAACAGCTCTAACCACATCACCCATGGGGGGATAAAAAGCTTTGTCACTACCACTAACTTTGAAGCCCAACATTTTTAGTAAGCTAGCTACCGCAGCAGTACCTGTGCCACAGATTCCTGCTACGTAAACGTGATCTCCAGGTTTTAGCTTTCTTAAGGCAGCGCGCCTTTTTTGAATCTCGTCTTCACTTTGGTTGAGAAGTTCTTCAACCCTATTAAGCGCAGAGCTACTTGAGGCCATAGCTGATAGGTTCTATCGGAGAAAAATTATCTCGAGCAGCCTGACGAGCAAGATCCTGTAAATAGAAATCCGCCAGAACCAAGGCCATCATTGCCTCTGCAATTGGCACAGCTCTCAGCGCAACGCAGGGGTCATGCCTTCCCTTAGTTGCGATAGTGGCTTCTTTAAAATCTTTATCAATTGTTTTTAAGTCTTGGGCAATTGAAGAGGTTGGCTTAATAGCCATACGACAAACAATAGGTGCCCCCGAACTAATACCACCCAAAACTCCACCGTGATTGTTAGAAAGAAAACCCTCTGGGCTAAGCTGGTCATTCATTTCACTGCCCTTCATAGAAGCAGAGTCAAAGCCTACTCCAATCTCTACCCCCTTCACTGCTGGAATAGACATCATCGCAGCTGCTAAAACTGCATCCAAGCGGGCAAAAATCGGCTCTCCCCAACCAGGGGGCACGCCTATTGCTTCAACTTCAACAAGTCCGCCAATAGAGTCTTTATTTTTTCGAGCTTTTTCTACCTCGGCCTCTACTTTATCGACCATGGATGGGTCGGTAAATCGAAACGGGTTACTTTCCGTCTCCGCCCAGTTACGTTGATCTGTTTTTACTGAACCAACCTGAATGACCCCACCATGTATCTCGACCGAAGGCATCAACTGCCTAGCTACACAGCCAGCTATAACACGAGCTGCAGTCTCTCTAGCGGAAGACCGTCCTCCCCCTCTATAGTCTCGATGTCTATACTTTGCATGATAAGTGAAATCAGCATGTCCCGGACGAAATAAATCTTTAATTGCGTTGTAGTCCTTTGAACGCGCATCTGTATTTCTAATCAAAAAACAAAGAGGTGTTCCAGTTGTTTTACCTTCGAATTCTCCGCTCAAGATCTCAAACTCTTCAGCTTCTTTTCTCTGAGTAACAAATTTCGACTGCCCTGGTTTTCTTCGATCCAACTCGACTCTAATCTGCTCCAGGTCAAGCTCAAGGCCTGCCGGACAACCATCAATGACCACACCAAGGCCTGGTCCATGGCTCTCACCAAAGGTCGAAATTTTAAATACTTGCCCAAAAGAGCTGTAATTGATCATGGCTTGCGATTACTTATTGCCCATAACTTTGATTTGGCTGGCGAAAGCTTACGTTAATCCTCGTCTTTAGTAAATCCGCTAGTTCCTAAAAAAGAACTCTCCAGCCAAAGCAAACCATTGAATACTATAAGGAATTTACAACTTAAAGGTTCTGCCTTCGCTTACAAAACACTTGAGATTTAGCTCTGAAATGCCGATTAACCCTCTGTAGTGAGCGATAAACAATAATCTTTGGATATCAATTGAAACTAGATGACAGCGAAAACGAACTGCCGGCAGGTATTTCCTCTACGGGGAGAAATATTCTTCTGGTCGATGATGATGCTTCTCTTTTGGAGTCACTAGCTGACTCTCTAGTCCTATTAAATAAAAATTTCAACGTTACAACTGCGACCTCGGCCGAAGAAGCAGTAGAGTACTTCCAAATAAACCCGATTGATTTGCTAATCACGGATTTAATCCTACCAGGCATTAGTGGACTTGAACTTGCTGAACAACTTCACTCATTTAATCCCAGAGTCAAATCCATAATGATCACTGGTTATGGTAACGACCAAATTTTGGCTAGCGCCAAGAAGTACGGCTGCTTGGCTCAACTTAACAAGCCCTTCGCTTTAACCGAGTTAATCCCTCTTATAAATTCAGCTTTTGACAATCGAGGGAAATTTAGAGTTAGTCTTCCTCACCTAACACTCCCGGATCTCTTACACCTCTACAAAAGAAACAAAGAAAGTGTAGTGTTAAGCATAGTGAGCGACCAGTCGTCTGGCATACTTGTTATTGAAGCAGGCTCCATTTCTCACGTGAGGTACAATGGTCAAGAAGGACCGGCTGCACTGCTCGACATAGTAGATATCAAAGCGGGGTCAATCAATGCCCTAAGTAGCTCTGCGGCTCTAAACAAAAGTACTGTTTCTATCAGTGCAGAAGCTCTTGAAGCTGCTGTTGATTCAGCAAATCCAGCTATAATACTAGGCATTGC
>CALIEE010000234.1 GCA_938022485.1 uncultured bacterium
TGAAAATTGGTATTACACCAAAGACCCGAGTCATACTTTCTTCTACAGCAAAGAAACTTTCGAATTTATCGCAAATAAATTTTCGGCTAGTTTAGAAACTCTTGGTTCAAGAGTAATTCTACTCCAAAAACCTCCTAGCCCTGGGCCTGCAACCATTTAGCCGACAGTTCAATTAACTGATCAGACTTAAAAGGTTTAGAGATAAAATCATTCATTCCTGAGTCTAGACATTTTTTCCGATCACTTTCCATAGCACTAGCAGTCATCGCCACAATGGGGATTTCAGACTTTTTGTCTTTTAACTTTCGGATCTGCCGAGTCACTTCATATCCGTCGATATCTGGGAGCTGGCAATCCATAAGGACCAGATGATATTCTTTGGAACTTGTCATCATCTCCAAAGCTTTCGCACCTGATTCAGCTAAATCACAACTTAAGCCATGTTTTTTTAGAATACTAATCGCAACTTTCTGGTTGACCTTATTGTCTTCAACCAACAAAATATGGAATCTAGAAAAATCTAGATTGACTTTACCGGTCCCTTCTTTGACTTCCTTTGAAGGAAATAGTTCTCGCTCATCGATAATTGTTGCACCCCTCTTAAACGAATCTTCCAAACACCGTTCAACAATTTTCTCAAATCTCTCAGGTATCAAAGGCCAGTTAATACGAGCACTAAAACCCGCAAAGACTAGTTCTACATTAGAAACAATTGATAAGGAGGAGACAACCTTCAACATCAGAATATCGTCATCAGCTCCGCGAACTGAACATTGAGCTAAGTCAATTCCTTTTCCTACAACAATCAAGTCGGGGGCATGCTCTCCTTTGGAACCAAAATCTGTCTCAGAAAACGATTCGACACTACTAGCTTCCAGGCCATAGTGCCTCAATGTAGTAACCAAAGATTTGGCTTCCTCAACGCCTTGTTCAACAACTAAAGCTTCAAAACCCCTCAAAGAATCCCCATCTTGCCCAATAGACTTGTTTTGAACAGGTGAAGGAACTGTAAATTCAATCGTTGTACCAACTCCAAGTTCACTTTCGAGAGTGATATCCCCTCCCATCATTCCTACCAAACGCCTACAAATTGATAGTCCTAGACCACTGCCCTGAGTAGCTCGAGCTGATGCTCCTTGTTCAAAAGCATCAAATATCTTTTCCTGATCTTTCTCAGATATTCCCAAGCCAGTATCTGCAACAGAGAATTTCAAAGCGCTGCTTTCTTGATCAATCTCAACGGCAAGTTTCACAGAGCCTTTCTCTGTAAACTTTATCGCATTACCAACTAAGTTAATTAAAATTTGCCTAAGTCGTTTTTTATCAGAGACAATAATTGAGGGAAGCCTTGGCGATAAAGTCACAACCAGCTCTATGCCTTTATCTTTTGCTCTGACGGCTAAAAGCGCAGAAATATCACGGAGTTCCTTAAAAATACTAAACTCTTCAGTGAACAAAGCTAGTTTATTAGCTTCTATTTTGCTGATGTCTAAAATGTCGTTAATAATGTCCAGAAGCGAAATCGCAGAACTTCGGATAATCGAGAGGCCTTCTTTCTGAAATTCAGTTAAATCAGAATCTTCAAGTAAGCTGGCCATTCCTAAGATACCGTTCATCGGAGTTCTAATTTCATGGCTCATATTAGCCAGGAAATCAGACTTCACTCGACTAGCTTGATCCGCTTGAGTTCGAGCTGATCTTAACTCCCTTTCTAGCAGCTTCTGTTTGCTGATATCTCTAATTACAGCCAAAAGCTTACCAGGCTCTAACCTAACGATCCTAATTTCAATATCTTTACTCTTGATAGAGAACTGGCTAGCCCTAGATTCGCCATCTTGAGCAACCTTTTGGTACAGCTCTACTAAAGACTTCCTTACTTCCCCCGAAAAAAGTTCCTCAAAAGTCTTTTCTTTTCTCCTCTCAGGTCGAAAAGATCTGATCTGAGTAATTTCACCACTTTCGGTAAATCTCACTATCAGATCAGGGAAGCCATCAATAACCTGATTTGTGGAAAGTAGCTCGTCTTCGACATTCCTAAGATAGTCAAAAAGTTGCTCTCTCCCCAATAACTGGTCTCTTGCTTCCTGGTAAAGTCCAAGCATTTCCTGAGAATCAGCTCTTCTAATTAAAATGGATTCTTTCGTATCACTAAAAATAGCAAGTAACTCAACGATAAGTGAACCCTGTTCATCTTCAATCATCCAAGGTACTGACTTATGCCTAAAGGGCTCTCCCGGCTTGTACAAATCCTCTATCTCAGAGGCAAAGCTTCCAAAAAAGCCTAAGTCATCTACAAGGTTTATCGAATCATTAGAGCAGTCTAAATCTGCAAGAACCTGTTTCAGCCATTTTGTTTGAAACTTTGGGAGAGTATATTGATAAGGTCCAGTTCTAAACAGAGGCACCAGATCTAGATTCTCTAAAATAAATCCAAGATCTTCTGTAGCTGAATCTTTCCTTCGGTTAGCCATTGGAGAGCATCATTTCAGAAAGTAGTCTAAAAGATTCTTCTACTTTCTCTCCGGTCATAGCGCTGGTTTTCAGAAGAGGCATGCCCAAGCTTTCCATTTTTTCGAATTCCACAGTTCCCAGCCTCCAATTATCCTTCAAATCAAATTTATTGACCAAGAAGATCCCTGGAATATCCGACAATTGTTCACTAAACCTTTGCCTAATTTCAAGTGCAACCTCAAAGCTTTGTTCTCTAGTTCCGTCAACAACTAAAAAATAACCTGCCGCTCCTCTCAGGTAACTTTTTTGCAGCCTCTGGTAAACATCATCACCATGAATATCCCAAACGACTAAAGTTAAATCTTTTTCATTAGAACGAACCAGCTTTTGCTCAACTTTTACCCCAACTGTGGTCAAATAATCATCGCTAAAAGTATTACTAACAAACCGTCGAACTAAACTCGTTTTCCCAACCGAGAAAGAGCCGAGGATACAGACTTTTTTCTTCAACATTTTAGTTCGACCCTTTGAGGTAAATGAATACCTGATCGGCTGAGCAAAGATCTGGAAATCGCAAGCAGGCCTCATCAGGATTAGAGCTATCATCTATCCTGATCATAGTCGGCAGAACACCATGCTCTAATAGTTCGTTCCGTGCCCTGTTCAAATAAACCAAATCTAGGGCCCTTGGAGGATCAGTTCTTTTCCTTAAAGGATTATAAATCTTTAAAATGTATCTTTGAGACTTAGACAAACGAATTGCCAACTGACCAAACTCAAGGAGATCCTTAGCCGTAGCTTGAAGTTTCTCTAAACTTTCATTGCTTAGTGTATTGCTGAGCCTATCAGAATTTGTCGACAAAGCTATAAACTCTTGCTCAATCTTTGTCTTCAGTTCATCAAATCTACCTTTCTGGGAAACAGCTAGCTTAGATATATCAACTTCCTTGACTCCTGAAACACTAGGGGAATGTCTTCCAAAATTCCGCACCCAGTTTAAAGACGCAACCCCTTTAGCCGACAACACTCCCTCAGGACTTACCGAAACCCTAACCTCATCTGGCGGTGAGAATTTTCGGATGACTCTTTGACGAACAATTTCAGTCTCTAAAGAATGAAAAGGTTGAAAATCAAATATCACCTTATCTTGCTCGTAAAAATCTTGTCGGGCGAAAAGTTTTTCTGGATCCGTAGAAAGAGGATCTCTAAGACCTTCAACTCGAAAAAATTCTCCTTTCTTATCAACCTCAGTAACCACTATTCCAGGCTGATCATCTATATATTCAAAGAATTTTTTCCAAGTCCGACTATTAGTATAGCTATAAAACCAATACCAACCTAAACCAAGTAAAAGCAAGGAAGCCAAACATAGTTTTTTAAGTTTGCTTTTATTATCTCCTGCTTCACCTCGATCTTCATGTTTTACTTTAGACTGAAGAAGCTCAATAAGTCGCTGGTTAAAACCAAGGAAGACTCCAGTGTCCAAGTCTGGGCTCTTAAGTTCGTCCATATACTCGAACTCAAAGGAATCCAGAGCGGAAGTGATTTCCGTTCGGTAGCCATCGGGAATCTCCCCTCTTATTACCGCAGCAATAATGGCTGTGTTACCTTTAGAAATAAGTACACTTAAATCACCGATCTGCATTTTTCCAAGACCAGTGTTTGAATCAACCCCAAACGAATCATTTATAAAATCATCGATAGCCGTCAGCATTCCTGAAACTGCATCAGGGGCTTCTGACTTTGAGTCCGAACTGCTGACATGCGAGATTAAAGTTCCATCTTCTCTTCTGATAAGAAAGATATGCTCAACTTTATATTCAAGAGTATGGTAAAGGGCTATTTCTCCAAAAGTCTTACCCGTTCGCCATGCTTCAAACCTCCAAGAAAGCCCCTCGGGAGAGATACTATTCTGAATCACCCTGTCCATCGAGGTCGTATATTCTCGAAGAGCATTCAAAATAGAAGCTCTAATGGCTGGTCCCATAACTGGGGCCAAAATCTGTGTGAACTCTCTGGGGTTGTTTTTTATCGAAGTACTGACTCCCCTTTCAATCAAAGGAGATAAATTTTTGGCTAGCTTATCATCCTTGCTGGAACTAATACGAACCGCCTCAGCAAGAACTTCACTTAGGTCAAGCGCTCGCTTGCCTGGATTCGAAATTCTATCATTGAGAAGACTAAGTTCTTCTTGGGAAAAACTTGTAAGAAGCCTGCAAAGCTCCTCTAAGTCCTCTCCTCCCCTCATTTCAGGTAGAACTGAGATGGTTTCCCCCAATACTATGAAATTTTAAGAATACAGGATGACACAAGCCAACTCTCTTAACTGTTTTTTCCAGTCAGCCCTTTCGATAGCTCAGAAAACAAATCAGCCAGAGTGGCTCGATCTGTTTTATCATCCCCAAGACGACCCAGTTTAGAATCCAGCTCCTCGTTTAGATCTTTGATCGTTTTGGACAGGCGGCTAACTTCGTCATCAATCGACTTACCAAGTTCGGATTGAACACTATCTTGGCGAGTAGAAAGCTCAGCTACATGGGCCGCAATCAAGGTCTTAACATCAACAATCGAACTGCTAAGTTCTTCAACTCTATCAATTCTCTCCCCTTTTTCCTCTTTCAAAACTCTTTCCAATTCGGCAACCTTCTTGTCGACAAGGCTCTCCAGCTTTTCAAGTTTTTTTGATTGTTCAGAAGCTAGGGCATCAACTTTAGCTAAAATAGATTTTTCAAGCTTACCTAGGCTATCTTGGAGTCCAGATAGTGAATCCCCAAAAAGTATATCTCTAACTTTATTTAAGTTAGCAGTTTCGGGGTTTTCAGTTTTCTTACTGGACGGAGAAGTTCCGTTAGTAGTTCTAAGACTACCCTTGCTCTCTTGGTCGCTGGCTGAGGACATAATTCGAAATCTCTAGTAAAACAATGACTATTACCCTGGTAGATCATACTATAGTCTGCAGGTAATACATATACTAAT
>CALIEE010000235.1 GCA_938022485.1 uncultured bacterium
AATAATTTATTTTTAGTAGATAGATTCAAAATTTTATTTTTATTGGCTTTGGTTTTTATTCAACCTGTTTTTGCAGTGGATAGAGATAGCGATGGTCTCAGTGATGAACTTGAATATGGTTATGTCACGACTGATCAGGGAGATGTCGCCAGTTCAGAAATATATCAACCACCTGTAGAATGCGATGGTAATGTCTATCAGGTCTACGGAAAGCCTTCCCAGCTGGCGAGAGTAGATTTCGCGGCGGCCACTTTTGAAAATATCGGTAATACTTCACATGGCCAAGGATTGAATGCTGCTGCTTACAATTCTGAGGACGGCTACATATACGCAATTAACAGAAACTCAGCTCTTAGAGATGTAGTTCGCATTGGAGGAGATGGAAGCGTAGGCAGTATCGGCGAGATAGAAGGATTGCCGAAATACAACTATGTCTCAGGTGGTTTTGGACCTAATAATCTATTTTACGTCTCGGATTATGGATGGCTTTACGGCATCAATGTAAAAACAAAGAAAGTCGATTTTTCAATACCTCTGAAGACCAATCCCTCTGGTGCTGAGATTGACCTTGCTTATCATAAGTCTGAAGACGTTTTTTACGTTACTTCAAGTAAAGGAAGTTTGAGTCGAATCAACTACCATACTGGCGAAGTAGAAATTATAGGAGATGTGGGGTCTATATTTGGTGCCCTCGTCATTGACAGTTTCGGCAATCTCTATGGAATTGATAATCGAGGCACAGGACTTTATCGATTCAATAGAAATGACGCTAGTAAGGTTAGGATTGCTGATGCACCTGGTGCTAGTCAAAATGACGCTGCTATGTGTGACAATATTCATCTGTTTATTGATACGGACGGCGACGGAATTGATGATGAATTTGATTCTGATGCTGATGGAGATTCTCTTGAAAATGATGTGGACAGTGATGGTTTGGAGCCAACTGGAGATCATGATGGGGATGGAATACCAAACTGGACAGATTCTGTTGACGACGGAGCGAATGGTGATGGTTCAGAGACTGATTACACTGACTTAAATGGTGATGGAGTGCCAGATGCTTTTGATAGTGACCTAGACGGAATACCTAATCATAAAGACACTGATTCTGATAATGATGGGATTGGGGATAGTGATGAGCTTGATGGTGATTCTGATGGAGATGGAGTTGCTGATTTTATAGATCAAGACTCAGACAATGATGGGGTTTTAGACTCGGATGAAGGACTAGTAGATACCGATAACGATGGTATCCCTGATTTTAGAGATACAGATGACGATAATGATGGCATTCCAACAATTGAAGATCAGTGCCCGAAGTGTAACTTTGAAGATAATGTCATTTCTTATAACTACCGTGACTTTGATATTTATCAGACTTGGGGAGTTCCTTTAGAGTATTTTGAAGAGACTCGAAGACTTTGGAACTATTTGAAAATGGAGCTTCACTGCCTTGATGAGAATGTGGAGCTTGAAGCTGAAAAGCGAGGATTTAATGAAGAGGATTTCTTCCTTGCCGTTGATAGCGAAGTAACTGTCACAGCAGTGTTCGATGGAGCTGAGTTTTTAAATACTGTTTACTGGTATGACGGAGCAGTTGCTCAACCAGAGTTGCGAACAGTCTGGGAATCTTATGCCTTTGGACCTTTGGCTCCCTTAATGCCTGGCTCTTCAAAAAGTCTTGGAGTACTTCCAGCAGGGACCCAATTGCGACTGGCCTTGGGCTCCAATGCGGTAAATGGAGGGACAGATTTGATTTACCAAGAGGCTTTTCGTAACCCTAAACAGTTAGAGCTTTTCGCTTCTAGGTTAAACCTTCCCACCGATTTGAAGGGAACAGAGACCTTTGTGATTGCTTCATTTGAAGACAGAGTGACTGGAGGGGATTTGGACTTCAATGATGTAATTCTTAAAGTTTCGATTACTCCAGTGCCTAGTCCCGAGGCAGGTCTTATTGCCACTCAGCACGATTCTGTTCTTGGCCAACTGCAGGGAATTGAATCAGATAGAGGCTCAAGAGGAGTGAAATACCGCTTGAACAAACTTGGTTTGGCGGCAGCAGCTTATGAGACTGCTTCCGAGCTTTTTGAGCTTCCTGCTGGCTCCACTGAATATTCTTTGGAGATGATCGATGATCGCAGTTCAATGAAGTTTACATTAGGGCTGGTCGATTGGGATTTATTGAAAGGTTTAGACTCTCAAAGTCTTTCCTTTCGTCAGATTGTCTCTAAAAACACCAAGGTGATTATTGATGACCGGCAGTCAAATCCTGGTGATGTGGTCCAATTTAATCCTCTTGAGCTTGGCTTGGCAGGAAAAACTGTAGCGCTGGTAATTGTGCCTAATAATACTTTTGCCAAATTTTCATCCAATCCTCATCGTTATACGGCCAAAGGAATGGGTAATAATACTAAAAGGCAGTGTTTGCTTAGCACCTCAAGAGCTAATCCAGAATACAAGGATCAGTTCATGGTATTCTCGGATGAAGCTAAAACTATGTTGATGATTGAAGACAAAGCTAGAGTTACTAGCAGCGATGAACCTGGAGATAACTCTGATAATTCCTTCGATGATATTCAGTTGGTAATCTCTCCCGCCTTACAGGCAGTTTCGATTGATACTGCATACGGGCAAGCTGATTCCGACCGAACCGAAGGCTTTCGTGGTCCAGATGGAAACAACGGAGAGTTTCGAGGAGACTTTTAGTTGCCGAGACACTGAATCACACCTGCACAATGTTCTCGTAAAACCGGAGTCAGCTTCTCAAATTGATGAGGTGCTGACTCCTTTCCCCTTTTTACCGGAGCGAGGAGGCAATACGGTAAAAATTACCGATCCCTTAGTTGAAAGAAAATTTTTCAAGTATATTTAGGATCTTACCATGGCGGTTGATTTGGCATCCCTGTTGCAACGTATAGGGCATGAACGATGCAATTAAAAAAAACACTAAGAAACCAAACTTCAACAAAATATACGGAGACTTTCACCTTCATACTCACTATTCCTTTGATACTAGAACCTCACTTGAGCAAGTTATTGAACGAGCCGAGAAAACCGGTATCAACTGTGTTGCTGTCACGGATCACGATACAATAGAAGGAGCTCTAGAGCTTAGGCGTATCGCTCCTTTTAAAGTCATTATTGGTGAAGAGATCAGTTCTTCAGGCGGCCACATACTCGGACTATTTCTTACAAAAGCTATACCTCCGCATCTAAGCGTTCACGAAACAATCACTAGAATTCATGAGCAAGGGGGGATTGCAGTTGCAGCTCACCCCTTTGCTCGGATTGCTGGTGAGAGTCTTGGGCAAGAGTTTCTTGATAATATAGAACACTTTGACTTGGTTGAAGTTGCAAACTCAAACAATCTATTTAGGAGTGATGATAGGAAAGCTCTTTTCTACGCTGAAAAGTATGGTCTAGGAAAAATATCTGGCAGTGATTCCCATCTACCCTGCGGAATTGGCTCCAATGTTGTGGAGATGGATGATTTTGAAGGACCAAAGGAGTTTATGAAGTCGCTAATTACAGCAAGGCTCTATAACAGTCTACATCCGCCACAGTATTTCTTAGATATGGCTCTTTGGACGGTTCAGGACGTTACATCCGATTTACTGGGTTTTAAGTCTCCAATGAGAGGGATACGGGAGGCGGTTACTTGAAGCTTAAAACCAAACTAAGCCTAAGTTTTAGGTTAGCTATTTCGATTTTAGCTTTGGTTCTTCCACCAACCGCAGAAGGGGTTGAGTTGAATGTGAAGACTAAGGCAGCAACTTTAAAAGTATACTCTGTTGCAGATATTCTTGCGGTAGCCAAAAAGAAAAGTCCAGAGCTGATGTTGTCTGCTGCGCAGGAGGAGAGACAACAGGGGAAGCTTAGAGCTGCTAGATCTAACTTTTATCCTAATATTGTTTTAGATGGAGAGACAACTTTAGGACGGTATAGGGGAGAAGGTTTTGAGGAGTCAGATGCTGAGCGAAATATTCGACTAGCACTTTTAGTGGACCAAAAAATATATACTGGAGGACGAAACAGTGCCACCTATAAAAAAGCAAAAGCCTTGCGGAAAGCCGCTCGGCTTAGAAATCAAGTTGTAGCAAATCATCTCTTCTTTAAGGTTAAGGAGAGTTTCTATCGATATTTGACTACGAGTCAAAAAATTGAAATTACTCGGGCACATCTTTTTGAGTTAGAGAAGGAGCTGGAAAAAGAGCAAGCTCGTTTTCTAGCTGGTTCATCACCAAAGGTTTATAGCCTAAGACTTAAGCAGGAATTGGCTACAACTAAATCTCAGTTGAGAAGTCTTGACTTAGAGAAAGTCTTTCAGCGACAACTAGTTTTCAAGCTTGCTGGTATTCCAGCTGAAGCAAATATCGCAGAGTTAGAAGATGTCTTGCCTCGATTAAACGTTGAAAATCAGGTTGCTGATTTAGTTAGTGCTGCAAAAAAGAATCGGCCTGAATACGGAAGGTTTAAGGAGCTGATAAGTGCATCTGAACATGAAATAGATGCTCAGAAAAGCAAGGGGAAGCCAGATGTTTCGCTATTTGCTAGCTATGGTTTGGACCACCAATATCGAGATGATGGTTTAAATGACCATAACCCGGAGTGGCAGGTCGGCATTTCTGGAAAATGGGTTATTTTCGATAGTGGTGAAACTCAGGGGCTTGTCAAAGCTGCTCGTTCTGAAAAAAGAGTTCGAGAGTTGCAGAAACTGGAATTCGAAAATCAACTTATCCAGGAAGTTTCACTGGCCTATCAGAGGCAAGTTGAAGCTAGGGAGCAGCTTAAAAATTCCTCAGGTTTAGCCGCAATCTCCCAGTCAGCATTTACTCAAATAACAGCCCGCTATCAAATTGGTAAAGCGAGACAGTTGGATATTTTGGAAGCCCAGAAAAAATTAACTGAGGCAAGGCTTGTTGAATTGGATTCCGTCCATAAAGCCGCGATTGCGAGTGCTCTACTTGAAAAAGTAGTAGCAGCCAACCTAGATAATAGTTCACTAGAGATATCCCAGTAGCAATAAAAGTAGAAGTTAAAGGAGTTAATATGAAAACGAAAGAGACGGTTGAATACAGAAATAAAGTTTTAATCGTGGATGATAATAAATCGATTAGAGTACTTCTTCAGCATCTTTTAAAGGATGCTGGATATGAAACAGTTTGTCTATCAGATGGGGAAGCTGCCTATCACTGTTTGTCCAATAGTTCCGATGATTTTAAAATTGCCATTATCGACTTAGAAATGCCAGTGATGGGAGGTATCGAGGTCGTGAGAAAAATACGATCGAAAGGGATTTTCCTGCCAGTAATAGCGATGACAGCAAAGATGCTTGAAGACAGCTGTTGGAACTATGGAATGCCTGGATTCGACGGTTTAGTCACTAAGCCTTTTGCTCAAAACGCTATAGTCCATGCCATTCAAAGAGAGATTGAGCGTTGTGTCTGAAAACTTCGCTCAAATCAAACGGACTCGCCCTTTACTCTTGCCAGCTTCTAGAGGGAAAGCTAGTATTCTAGAGCACAACCCCTCTTTTCCAATGGCCAAAGATACTTCAAAAAAAATACTAGTAGTCGATGATGACAAGAATATTCGAACGCTGATCAGCCAGGTTTTAATCTTAGAGGGTTATCAGGTTACTGAAGCTGAGGATGGTGTTGAGGCTTTAGAAGTATTGGAAGATTCAGCCAGCGATTATAGTGCGGTTCTACTTGACTTGCAGATGCCTAGGATGGGTGGAAAAGAGGCCCTTGTTATTATAAGGGAAAAGCACCCAAGCCTTCAATGTCTAATCATTTCTGCTGTCGGTGCAATAAAAGACGCGGTTTTGGCAATGAGTGAGGGTGCTTTTTGGTTTGTCCAGAAACCGTTTGAACCTGAAGAGCTTCTTGCACTGGTTGAGCGTGCAGTGGAGCTTGGTGCGTTAAAAAACGAAAATCAAAACTTAAAAAAGATAATTTCAAAGGTTAGCCTCCCGTCTACTTTTATTGGAAATTCTAAAGCGACCGAAAAGATTATAGGGAGTGTTAAGAAAGTAGCTCATCTAGACTCTAGTGTGTTAATTCGAGGGCCAAGTGGAACAGGAAAAAGTACCTTAGCTAGGATGCTTCATCAGGCTAGCTCTAGGTCTGACAAGCCATTTGTAGCTATTAGCTGCGCCGCGTTGCCTCGAGACCTGCTGGAGGCTGAATTATTTGGCTATGAGAAGGGGGCTTTTACTGGGGCTGTTTCCAGTCGAGAAGGTAAAGTGGAAGCTGCTGATGGAGGTACTCTATTTCTAGACGAAATCGGAGACATGCCTCTTGAACTACAACCTAAGCTACTAACATTTTTACAAGATAGGGTCTTTCAAAGGATTGGCAGTAATGGTGATCGAAAGGTTGATATTCGAGTTATCGCTGCCACTCACCAAGACTTGGAGCAGATGTGCCAGGACAAGAAATTTAGAGAAGATTTATTTTATCGGATCAATGTCCTAGCCATTGATATTCCCTCACTTGCCGAACGACCTGAGGATATTAGACCTCTCGTTGAGCAAATACTTAAAAGGATTGCAGTGCAGCATGGGGTTGATAGCTTTGAAATTTCTAGTGAGGCGCTGCAGAAACTAAAGTCTCATTCCTGGCCGGGCAATGTGAGAGAGCTTGAAAATATAATGGAGCGGGCGGCTGCTTTTTCTGATGGTGAGAAGATCGACGCAGGCGATATTAATTTAGGAAGAGGCTCTATTGCTGAAAATGGCAAAGAGGTTGCGAGATCTTCAACTAGTTTTGTGGGTATGACTCTTGAAGATATAGAACGGCGAGCGATTATTGAAACGCTTCAGCATTGCGAAGGCAATCGTAACCAAGCTGCGGAGCTTTTAGGAGTTAGTCTTAAGTCTGTCTATAATAAGGTTAAGAAATTTGGAATCGACGTCTAGCTGTTAAGAAAACAACTTATAGTTTTTAAGAAATTCTCAGGTTGATCCCAAGGAACTCTGTGGCCAGCATCTAGTACTTTAAGTGAAGAGTTTTTTATACGTATTTTAAGATCTTCAGCTATTCCGAGGTATTTTGGATCTTTACTTCCAGCCATTAGAAGTGTGGGGCAGGAAATATCTTCAACTTTCAGTAAGTCTTGATTTGAAACAGACCATTCACGAAGTCCTCGCGCCATCGAGTCGCTTAAAACTTTCTCCGCATTCAATTTTGTTACAGTCGCTGAAGATTTTCCGAGCACTGGTTGAGAATTCCATTCGTCTATGAAGTCAGCTGCGGATAGATCTTTAAATTTTTTAAGCCAAGCTAGGTCATGTCTTCTTCTAGCCTGCTTCTCTTCTTGCTCAATCCCTGCATTGGCAGAAACAATTATAGCTGCTGTCCAAAGTTCAGGATTTTCAATCAAGCAATGCATTGCAAGTCTCCCTCCCATTGAATAGCCAAGAATTATCGGCTTAGAGTCTAGTTGCCTAACTTCTTTGTTTAGCTTCTTGGCAAATGCCCAAAAATCAAGGGCGTAGTTGTTTTCCCAGAGGTCGATAGATTTAACCTCCGCATCTAATTGCCCCTCAAACTGTTTCCAGTCCTTACAGCTTCCAAATGCGCCGTGTAGTGCCCAAATCATCTCATTTATTTTTTTTGTTTATTGTCATAGAGTTTGCTGAAAGTAAGACTCTCTCTACGGAAGACCCATGATTTTTAATCTTTCTGAACATTCGCCAAACTCCGTTTATCATTTAATGACTCAAACTGTCATTCCTAGGCCTGTGGCTTGGATATTGACTGAAAATAGCTCGGGTAATCATAACC
>CALIEE010000236.1 GCA_938022485.1 uncultured bacterium
GAAAGTAGCTAGCTTCACAAGCTAACCCCTTAAGTTGCTAAAAACTCTAGAGAAAATTTAAAAGAATTATAAGGGTATTTAGATGCTCCAGCCCTCTTTTTTGCTGCGTAAAAGCTATCGACAAGAGGAGTCTGAGCAACCGCAACCACCGGCCTTTTTTGATGAACTAAGCCCTTTTAGTTTTTTTAAGTGAGAATAAAGCTGCTTTAATAGATAGAAACCAGCCAAAGCCACCAATACTACAATAATCAACTGTTCAGAATTGGCGCTCACAACAGTAAACCTGCAACTCGGTAAGTGACAAAAGCACCGCCCCAAGCAAGGGCGGTCATGTAAAGAAACATAAATATCGGCCAGCGCCAGGAATTTGTCTCTCGCTTGCAAACCGCTAGAGTGGACATGCACTGGCAGGCAAAAACATAGAAAACCAAAAGGCCCAGAGCTGCGGCGAGACCAAGTCCCTCTCCGCTTAGGTACTCGGTTTTTAGAAGACTGGTAAGAGACTCTGCAGCCTCTTCTTCACTTTCCAAATTGTAGACTGTTGCCAAGGTGCTTACAAAAACTTCCCTAGCAGCAAAGGAGGCCAAAAGACCAATACCTATCTTCCAGTCATACCCCAAAGGAGCGATGGCTGGCTCAATAGCTTTACCAAGTTGCCCAGCATAACTTTCCGCTACGGGTGGAGCCTCTCCTCCCTGCATAGGGTAGCTAGCTAAAAACCAGAGAACTATAGAGCAAGCAAAAATAATGGTTCCAGCGTCTTTGATGAATACCCAAACCCGGTCCAAAACATCTCTAAGAACTAAACTAAGGTTGGGCAGCTTAAGTGGAGGCAGCTCCATCACAAACAATGCTGGCTCTCCCTTAAAGAAAGTTCCTTTTAAAAGCCAAGCAACAAGTCCGGAGAAAACAATTCCTAGAAGATAAAGAGAAAGCATAACCAACCCTTGAACTGATACCACTCCCCCAAGCATAGTTGCTGGAATAAAGGCTGCAATCAGCAGAGTGTACACCGGAAGCCTAGCACTACAACTCATCAAAGGAGCCACAAGAATAGTAACAAATCGGTCAGTCAAAGAAGGAATACTTCTGGTCGACATAATACCGGGAATGGCACAGGCAAAAGAACTGAGCATTGGAATGAAAGAGCGTCCCTGCAAACCAAACTTTCGCATAATACGGTCCATTACAACTGCAGCGCGGGTTAAGTAACCACTATCCTCAAGCAAGCCAATGAAAAAGAAAAGCATAGCTATTTGTGGGATAAAAATCAGAACACTTCCTACCCCAGCCAACACACCGTCTATTAGCAGACTTCGAAGCTGACCTGTGGGAAGAACTGAAGAAAGAAACTCCCCTGCCGCTCCAATGCTTCCGTCAATCAAATCCATCGGTGCGCCAGCCCAAGTGAAAATTGACTGAAAGATCAAAGCCATCAAAGAGAAAAAGACTACTAGCCCAGACACTTGATGAGTGACAAAACGGTCTATCGCCTCTCTCGTTTTCTTTAAATTAGGAGCTTCAAAAACTACGCTCTCCTTCACAATTTTATTGATCCAAGCGTAACGAAGAGAAGCAATTTTTGAATAATCCTTGCTCTGCTTTTCAGCTGGAAACTCGACTACTTGGTCAGAAGAACCCTGGCCAGACAATCCACTTGCCCAAGAAAAGGCCTTAGAGGAGGGCTTGCGGTTATCAATTGCTGAAAGAATTTCCGATTTGAGCTGCTCTAAACCTTCCTTTTTATTGGCAGAAAGCTTAACTACCGGAACATCTAGTTTACTCGAAAGCAGGGCTGAGCGAATCTTAATCCCCCTTTCTTCAGCTAAATCGCTCATATTAAGAACCAAAATCGCAGGCAGCCCTAAGTCGATTAACTCAGAAGCTACAAACAAATTTCTCTCAATATTGCTTGCATCCGCTACAATAATAATTAGCTCACAGCCCTCGGCTAGGGAGCTTGCCGCAACTTGCTCATCCACCGATTCCCCATCCAGAGTGTAAACTCCTGGAAGATCAACTAAGCGGCAAGATAGGCTCTCTGATAGCTCCAGCTTACCTTCCTTCTTTTCAACTGTAACACCGGGATAATTGCCAACTTTGTAGCGAAGACCTGTTAGAGCATTAAAAATCGTTGTCTTACCGCAGTTCGGATTACCTGCTAGCAGAACTAAGGGGTTAGCTGGCTCAACCGCCTCTACGGCTCTAACGGTTTGGGCTGACGCGGACATGGCGAGCTACAACTATCTCTCTGCTACTAATATTTGACTAGCTTCAGACAGTCGAAGAGAGAGCTGATAACCCAAAGTTGAAACAGAAATTGGGCAACCTAAAGGAGCGCGACCAAGAACTTTAAGCTCTCCACCGCTTACTATTCCCATAGCAGAAAGTTTCCGACAGAGACTCGGGTTCTGTTCACTCACAGAGCTGATTTCCACCGTTCTACCATCAGCCACTCCATCCAAAGTGGCTTGAACGCTATTCTCCACCAAAGAGATATTTGGCTCTTGTTGAGCTTGCTCTCTATCTTCAAGGGCTAGATTTGAAATTGTCTTCATTTTCTATCAACGATTAAGAATCAATGATTAAAAAGAGATTTCCAAGAGGAACTCCCGGTCTTTTGGAGCGCATTGACTATCATATGATTTAAAATCCAGTCAACGACTCACCATATGTTTTTTTTGCTTGATATACCCAACTGGCTATTGACCTGCCCAACCGAACTAAGCTAAACCACCCGCCTTCAAAAGGGGTTCAGCGCGGTATTTAGACTGCCTTTTTAATTTTATGAGTCGTTATTTCACCTTTAGAGAATTATTTAAGGATTAAATTAGTATGTTTACTTTGAGCCCTATACGAACCCTCTTCATAATAATTATCTTCGTATCCAACTCAGCAGTCCATGCTGAAGGACATGACTCAGTAGCTGAGCTAAGACGCGAGATTAATGAGTTAAAACTGAAAATTGCCGAGACCGACGAAAAGGCCGAGGCTGCTATTGAAGAACTTGAAAATGCGGGAGATAGAACCTCTGACAGCTTTGGTTCAAGTTGGGCTGAGAATACTCAGCTAGGTGGCTACGGTGAACTACACTACAACGCCGGAAACAGAGACCAAATTGATTTTCATAGATTCGTTCTATTCATCAATCACCAGTTCTCAGAGCGATTGCGCTTTTTCTCTGAGCTTGAAGTTGAACACTCATTTGCCGCCGATGGTGCTCCAGGTGCAGTAGAACTCGAGCAGGCTTATCTCGAATTTGATTTGAACGAGAGCAATCGCTTGTTTGGGGGGGTGTTTCTCATTCCAGTTGGTATTTTAAACGAAGTACATGAACCAGACACCTTTTTTGGCGTCGAGAGAAATCCGGTAGAAAATGCTATCATCCCAACAACATGGTGGACCGGAGGAATCGGAGCCCGCGGTGAATTCGGTGTTGGAAGTGGATTCTTTTACGACTTGGCTTTTCACTCTGGCTTACGGGTAGACACTGACACATTTCGCCCAAGAAGCGGAAGACAGAGAGTGGCTGAAGCTGTTGCTGAAGATGGTGCTGCAACTGGACGTCTTAGATGGAAAGGCATCAGTGGAGTGGAGTTGGGCTTTACAGCTCAATATCAAAATGACCTCGCTCAAGGTGAAGCCTCTGACAAGTCCGATGCCGTGCTCCTTAACGGAAACCTCAATATCAGACGCGGCATCTTTGGCCTTCGAGCCCTTTATGCTTACTGGGACATCAACGGTGAAGACGCAGCAGCACTTGGCGCGGATGAACAATTCGGCTGGTATGTAGAGCCATCACTTAGGTTCGAGACGGGCATCGGAGACTTAGGTATCTTCGCTCGCTACAATGCCTTTGACAATAGTGCGAACTCAGAAGAAGACTCTGAGAACGAACAAATAGATGTTGGTGTCAACTACTGGCCTCACGAGAGAGTTGTTTTAAAAGCTGATGTCGCTTTCATCGACTCAGCCACTGGCGAAGACGATAATCGACTAAACTTGGGTATTGGTTACCAATTCTAACTGCCACATAGAGCAATGGTAGGTCTGATTAACTACCATTGCTCTTTTACATAAAAGGTCTAAGGTGCAGGCGTTACCTATAAAGTCTAAACTACTTTCAGCGTTTTTTTTCGCCCTACTCTCCCTGCACGCATCACCTTGCTTAGCGGAAAGAGTCTATCAGCGACCAGAAGAGTTTATTTTCGAAACATTTAGTGGAGTCTCTCCAGAGGTTCAGTCTCTGATGTTTCTAGGAGATAGAAAAAAGAAAGTTACTAAAATTCTCTCTCGAAAACCCAGAAAGTTAAGAATTCGCTACTGGGAAAAAGATGGAAAAACTGCCTGGATCCTTGAAGAGATCGGAAAAACTAAACTAATAACAGCGGGCTTTGTGGTCGAAGACGGAAAGATTTCTAACAGCAAGGTCCTAGTCTACAGAGAAAGCCACGGAGATGAAGTACGGCATAGCTTCTTTCTAGATCAATTCTTCGGTCTAAGTTTAAACTCGAATGGTGGCCTCAATGGCAAGGTAGACGGTATCTCAGGCGCTACCTTATCAGTCAGATCCATGAAGAAAATGGCTACCCTGGCCCTCTTTCTGGATAATGAATCCAAAAAACGATAGTACTGCTCAGCTCGATTAATCAACAGAAAATCTAACAATGAAGCTAGAAATTTATAAGCCTAGAAAAAACAAAGCGCTGAGGACCAGCTATCGCTGGCATCGTTTTATTGGAGTGGTCATTTCTCTTCCAGTTCTTTTAGTATCGATTACCGGAATAGCATTAAACCATGCCGATAGTTTTGGTCTTAATCGCACGCAGGTTTCAAACTCAACCATTCTCAATCAATACAGAATGGTTCCAGATAAACCAATTATCTCGTTCGAAGACTCCGGAGTCTGGGTAAGCAAACTTGGCAAACAAGTTTTTCTAAATGGCCAGAGAGTTACATCTTCCCCTGGAAAGCTAGTTGGCTTTCTATCGGATGATAAAATCTATCACATACTTACTTCCAAAAACCTGTTACTAATATCGGCTAAAGAAAATCTGCTGATAGATGAACTTGGCTCAGAATCTCTGCCCGAGAACTCAACGGGAATCGCAAAAAAAGATGGTTCTGTTTTCGTATCCAACCCCAAAGGAGTTTTCAAACTTTCTGAAAGCAAGGACAGTTTCATTCCAGTGGATCCTTTTCCCTTTCCAACTAAAGAACTGCTTTCTTTGCCCAAAGAGTTTGAAAGTAAGATTTTTGAAAACTTCAGAGGGGATGGCATCAGTCTGTGGAGAGTTGTGTTAGATATTCATTCCGGTGCTTTTTTCGGGCGCATTGGTGTGTTACTTGCTGACCTAACAGCCCTAGCTCTGATTTTGCTAACTCTAACTGGCCTCTATAACTGGTGGAAAACAGCTGGGCGTGGATTTTGTAAGAAAGCTTGGCCGCCGGTCTGCGAAAAGGAATGTGAGGTCGCAGATGACTGTGAGCATTCCTAACTTAGGGACCTTGCTCACCAAGCTGATTTAAACCAGATTCCAGCCGATCCAGTTGAAAGCTATCGACAAATAAAGCAAGCTACCTAAAAAAAAAGAGCCTCCAGAAAACAACTGAAGACTCTCTCTACTACTCTAATTATAACTACTATTAGTAACCGTAGTAACCGCGGTACCTGTTATAATAAGAACGACTAGGATAGTAATATCCACCGTAGTGGTACCAACCCTCATGCCCAACCACCGATCTTAAATCTTCTGGTGGATGTTCATACTTGTCAGGCTTCTCCTCAGGCACATGGGTGGTTTTAGGTCCAATGTTATTTACAGGGTAGTGACTTGAACACCCGGTAAGAAACAATATCGCTAAAACCAAAGCGCTTGAAATTAATTTCATTCTTACCACCCTCTAAAGAAGTTTCTAATGCTTCGAATCGCTCCAACAGAGTGTCTTGCAGCAGACGCATTCTCATGAATTGCATCTGTAGTTTGACGACGTTTCATATTCTCAAGACGAACTTCATCAGCGGCGATAGCCTGTTGCCTACGATACTGTCTGGCTTCCTGTCTTGTTATTTGAGCGCCCTCTTGGCCTCTGTTAGCGTTGATGTAAGCAGTGTCCTGACCCGCTGTCTTCGGTGTACAAGCCGAGCTTGCAACTAAAAGCGCGCCTACCGCGGCTAAAGAAATTAGTTTTTTCACGAGAAACCCTCCTAAGAATTTTTTACCTAACAATTTTTTATTCAACACCTAATTACCGTCGGCAAACTATCACAATCCATAATAAAAAATAATAAAAATCATATATCATCTATGATTTCCGCTACTTACCTCTACAATTCAGCAGAGATCGAAATTATCGCCAAACACAGCGCATTGCCCTTCGCACTGGGGTCAAAAAATTGCTTCTAATAAACCACTAGACCTACTTCCAAACTAGACGGCGACTTAATTGTTCCGATTTTATCTAAAGTTTAGAGCAAATTAAGCCGAACAGACCTTACGGTGTCGTGAATTTGGGCCAAAGCTATAAGCTTTGTCTCACCTTATTATTAATTTGTCTGGAGTCCTCAATGAAGTCTTTACTGAAAGCTCTTACTCTTGGATTTTTTTTCTTTCCTCTGACTTCTCAAGCGCAAACAGCTGATGGAATTTTCAACGGCTTTCTTAACCAGGTAAACATCCTAGAGTGCGAAAACTACTCTCCCAGAGAATCTAGTGTTGACTTAAGGCTCTTCGCTCAAGATGGAGAACCAATCCACAACAACAGTTTTGTAATTCCAGCAAATGGATCTAAGCACACTGTTCTTAACTCCTTGGTGGATATCACCAACATTTACGGAAGTCTGACTCTAGAAACTAACTCCGATAATTTACTAAGCTGCAGAACTGTTCTTTATGGAGCTAACCCAGGTCAAGGGCAAAAGAGAAACGATTTTATATACTCTATACCAGTTTCAGTTGGAAGCGCAGGAGTTCGGGGTGGAATCTTTACCACTTTAGAAACATTGCCTAGACCAGCAACTACTTATAACTGGCTTACTATTTCCAATTCATCAAATTCAAACTTTTCTGCTTTTGTTGAATTCTTCAATTCCCAAGGACAGAGGACGGGAACTTACTCAATAGAAAGCCTAAGACCTGGTGGTAGGCAGGATATAACAGTTGAGGAAGGAAACGGAGGAAGCTACAAGATTCATCCAAGCAATAACACACAGAGTTACAAGGCTTACCTTGTTCAATATGGCTCAGACCCTTCTAGCACCCTTAACTATTTTGCCTTCCCTTCCTTTTCACGAGCCTCCGATTGCGGTGGAGAGATCTTCCAAGCCTCGACGATGGGCACTTCTCATACCAAAAGTTGGTTAGATGTAGCAAACCTAGAAGGAAAAAGTCGCTCAGTAGAGCTGACTATTAGAAATCAGCAAGGAGATCTCCTTGACACTCAAAGACATACACTAGCTGCCAATAGCAAACTAAATGTTCAACTTAACTCAATTATTGACCCCACAGGCTTTGGGGGAATCGGAACAGTCGAGCTGACATGCCCTTCCTCTACAAGTCAAATAACAGCACAGGTTACCCAGGCAGGTTCTCATGATAACAGAGAAGCTACTTGGGCATACTCAGTGCAAAGCTCAAGCCAGGCAAGGGCTAATAAAGGACAAATAATAGGACTACCAGTAAACACTTTTCTCAGCTCTCTAAACTGGGTGAAGCTGTTCAATTCCAGTGCAAACTCAGTTTATCAAAGCTATTCGGTGTTCGATCAAACTGGGACAGAAAATACCAAAGATTTTAAAAGAGTTGCGGGAGGAGGCAGCTTGGATTTTAGTGCAGGTTCTTCACTCTCAGCTGATTCTATTGGATTAGTTAGAGTGAAAGGCTCAGATGATCAAACAATTGATGCCAGTCTCCTTCGAACTTATCCCGACAGTAGTGGAAGAATCTCTAATATTCTCTATATACCTGGTATTATTTTGGGAGAAGCTGAGTCCGGAGACTCCACCGGAGACTCTGGTAGTGCCTCAAGCAGCTCTTCTTCTGGCAATCCAGGAATTACTCCAAATGCCCCGTTAGTTAACCCAACAATTTCCAGTTTTCGAGTGAGACATCTTTCCCCTACCTCTGTGGAACTTTCAGTTGGTTTAAGCTCTGAAGGAAGAGTTAGAGTCCACTATGGAGAAACTGGAGAGCCGTTAAATCAGGTAGAGCCAGGAGATAGTCGAGTTCAGCTAAACCACGTGTTCATTCTAGACAACCTTACTCCTGATACTATTCATACTTATGAAATGAGAATTTGGGCTGCCCAGAACGGTAATAATGCCGACACCACTGCTATCCAGACCTTCAAGACCCTTAGTGATTCAAGCAGTTCCAGCAGCTCTTCATCTGGTAACAATGGGATTACCAACCCGGTAGTAACCAGTGTTGCTGTTCGAAACTTATCCCCTACTTCCGTAGAACTTTCTGTAGGTTTAAACTCTGAAGGAAGAGTTAGAGTTTTCTACGGCGAAAGTGGAGATCCTTTGAATCAGATAGAGTCAGGAAACAGTAGAGTTCAGCTTGATCATGTCTTTGTTCTTGATAACCTAAAGCCAGACACTATCCACGCCTATGAAATGAGAATTTGGGCTGCCAACAACGGTGACAATGCTGACACCACTACTATAAGATCATTTAAAACCTTGGCCAGCTCAAGTGGTAGCTCTAGCAGTTCGTCTAGTAGCTCATCTTCGAGCTCCAGCAGTAGCTCTTCTTCGTCGTCTTCAGGTGATAGTGGTATTTCATCACTTGTAAACTTAGCAGCAAACGGTGAGATAGATGATAGAACAGAACCTCTGGCTTTTCCTGGAGCTACTGGTCATGCTCGCTTTGCTTCAGGAGGACGAGGTGGAGAAGTTTATTGTATCAATACCCTAGACGATATTGCCGTAGCCGGGGATGGACTTATCTCCTTCAGAGAAGCGATTACTGCAATTGGTGATGTTCCTCAAGGACCAAGAATTATAACTTTCTGCGTTAGCGGAGAGATTGAGACAAGCCTTGAAAATCTGCCACTTATCTCATTTGGCGACGGAGATATGACAGTTGCCTGTCAGACTGCTCCCTCCCCTGGGGTTGTTTTTACAGGCCTACGACCTTTTAGCTTGGACAACGAAGCTGACAATATTATTATTCGCCATTGCGATATCAAACCTAAGGATACTTTAAGCCCTGGAGCAAATACAACAGCTAGAACTGTCACTATGGGTGGAGGAAATGGCGTTGCTCCGGATAATATTATGCTAGACCATCTCTCAGGAGTGTGGTCGACTGATGATGGGATTTCGGTACATGTAGGAGCGCGTAATCCTCTAACCACTGCTCCATCCACGATATCAGTCACCCACTCAATCATGGGTGAAGGAGATACTACCTGTCTGCGTAACGATTTTGAGTGTGGCACCACTTCCTTCCCTGGAAATGGCGGGGTGCAGGGCCCCTATACTTTCCCTAACCACTCCATGGGCGCTCACTTCTCATCCTCTAATGGAAACAGGGTCAACAACATTTCTTTTATTGCTAACGCTTTTGTTAATACACAGGCTCGAGCTCCTATGCTAAGAGGAGTAGGTCCAGCTGAGCTTTATCAAAACATCATCAGCAACACCCGAGGTCAGGGCATATTTATTGTGACGCCACCAACCGGTGGAGCCGTAAACCATGCCTACGTTGAAGATAACATCATAAAGGATGGTCCAGACTCACTGAGAAACAATGATCATCTTGTCTACAGTGGTGGACAATTCATCGTTAACGGAAATCAGCGATTTCACTATGACGGAACAGTAGTCAATGACTATAAGGGTAATGGAAAAGGACGTTCTGAGGAACTACCTAGCTCTGGGCGTCAGTATACTACAGGAGACAATCAACTTAATCTGGCCTGTATCGGGGCTTCAAAACCATTCCGTGACTCCGCTGATGATAGATTGGTCTCTGAGATTAACGGGACAGGTCCAACGCCACGTGTTTCTGAAAATGCTGAGGTTGGAATTGGACCACGAGTTCCCCCAATTGTTCCACCTTGTCTTGCAGGTCAGCCTTGTTTTTACGAAGGATCTGTTAACGACCAGGGTCAAAGAGACTATTCCGACTATCAGTCAGTTGTCAGACACCCTGTAAACTACGATACCGATAACGATGGCATTGCAGATGACTTTGAGCGAGTGCTAATCAGTCAGTTTTCACATCTTAGGTCTCTTGCCGATATTGACCACACAACCAATGCCGATGGTGACCAGTATCTGGACGTTGAAGAGTTTATCAACGCCTTAGCCAGGTGCCCAGGGGTCAGTGAAGGGTTTTAGACCAAGACAACACACTGTCTCTATGGAACTTTTTGGCCAGGATGGTGTGAGCGAAGGTGTAGGAGAATCAAAGACTTTTAGAATTCGTTAGGCAATCCTGGAATCGGGAGGCCTTCAAAGGTGTTGGCTTTGAATACAAAAAGGGAAACGGAGACTCCAAAGAGCCTCCGCCAGCCTAACACAGTTTTAGTGGCTTACCTTTTTAGGAAGGGTCTTAGCCTGCTCTACCCATGTAGAAACCTGATCTCCTGAAGGAAGAGACCTAACCAAGCTTTTCTCTTTGTTAATTTCCTCTAGCTTTTGATGAAGGTTTTCTGGTTTCCTTTGAGCTAACTCTGGAACAGTGTCTACACCTGCACACTCGAGAAGGTCAGCATACTCTTCTCCGACACCTTTAATTCGGCAAAGGTCGGCCCTGTTCGTCCAGTTAAGAATCTGCTTCTCAGAAATTCCAGACTTTTCGGCTATAGCCACCCTTCCCTTTTTCTCTGCACACTGCTCTAAAAGTTGCTCACGAGTCGTAATACCACAACCTTCTAATTTCTCAGCGTTAGCAGGTCCTATTCCTTCAATTTCAGTTATCTTGGCCATGTTAGTTTCTCCAGAAATACTAGACTTTACTGTTTAGAAAAGTAACGAAGACTACTTTTAGGGTCAAATCCGCGTTAAATTGAGCAGATCATCGTCCTTTCAGAGTTTAGGCCACATCATATCTTACCGGGTGGTAATATTAGCTATTGACTATTAAGACCCCAATCATAGTCGACATAATGAAATTGATAAGCTGGATCCGCCAAGTAGCTTTTTTGCTCAGTAGCTATATAGCTTTTTAAATACTCACGAATATCTCCAAAATCCTCAGCAAACCAGTTCAGTATTGGAGATAATTTAATTATTTTATTCTCCTTATCTATTGAGAAGTTTCTTTGCTCGGAGAAAAACTTTCTAGTTTCATCCTCTAACTGCTCTTCAAGCTTATCGCCCTCAAAAACATATCTAGGCAATCTTGGACAACCAATGGAAGCGCAGTTCAATGCAAAATGAATCCTTGGCTCTTTATACCTTTCCCTAATTAATGAGTTCTCTAAGTTATAAAGGTTAATTTGTTTTCCACCGAAAATCTGCTTTTGGAAGAAGAAGAAACCACTCAGCTCAGGGAAGAAAAAGGCCAGGGATGGAGGCTCAACATCTGAAAGACTATCAATAGGGTAGTACCGGAGCACTGTCGTGATAGTGGCAGCGTTGTAAGCATTGATCCAGTAAGCTAGTTCATAACTTCTGCTAGGAAATAATTTCGGGTGACTATCAGGACTAAAGGTAGCAATGGATGAATAATATTGATCGAGCTCAGCTCGATCTTTCTTCAGCGCCAAATAGTTAACTCGACCTTGGTCATTAACAAACTGTTTAAGAACTCTATCGAACTGATCATGCGCAAAAACCTTAGGAATAGCATTTTTAGGTTGGTAAGTTTTAGGCGTTATTACTGTAGAACAAGCATTAACGAATAAAAGAATCAGCAGGACATAAATTATTTTAATATTGGAAAAAATGAGCTTCACGTTTAATCCCCCACTACCTTAAGCTTCGGACTTGCCAAATCACTATAATACTCAGACCTTTTACCAAGAGCATTAAATTCACACATAGATACCAGCTCATCTCTGAAGGGAACCATAAAGCTGCAATACTTAAGTCTCTCTTGCCCAAGAGGGGTAGCAAGCTCGCTACTATCCATAAAATGATGAGTGATCACAGTAAACCTGCTCAATTTTGAGCGTCTTAATAGTAGGTCCTTTACTAAGGATAGCCTAGCTCCTGGTTGATATTCTCCAAGTAAACGGAAAAGATAGCTAGGCAATGATTTGAAGAAAAAAGAAGGTTTAGAGGCTATCATCTTGACTACCAACCTAGCTTTCTCAAAACTAGAGCCTCCTCTCATGCTGATACCTGACCATCGCTCATAGTATTCTCCAAGCAAAGCCTTGTCAGCTTCATCCTCCGCCATAGACATTCTTCTGTAGCATAACTCGCCGTTTCCTCTTTTTAAAACGAAGCCAAAAACAAAACGGCTGCACTCAGGGTGCCCCATCCACCACTGAGATTTATCAGAATAATCCTTTCCGGCTGGAGCCATGCCTTGAAGACCTTTCTCCACTTCCTTCCAAACATTTTGGTAACCTAGGTCACCAACCTCTGATTCCGTTCTTCCAACATGAGCCACAGGTAAAAAGCTTACTATTCTAAAGGCATCGCTATTGGCGGCAAACCACCTAGCAACATGAGAGACTTCACTAAGGTTCTGCTCACTGACAGTTACAGTAGAGGCAGCCCTAAGCCTAACTCCAGTTGCTTTCCTTACACTTCTTACAAGCTCCGCGAACTCTTCTCGCAAAGGCATAAGCTCGTCCTCTGAGGTCGCATACTTATACTCTTTACCAAAACGTCCCCGCTGGGTGGTATCAATATGAATACTTACTTCTCTCAGACCTCCTTCTCTCACCAAACTATATAAAAACTCTGGATCTCTTCTAAAATGGTCTCCATGGGTCATAATTATTGGGACCAGTTCAATCTCCTTGGCGTAGTTCAGAATTGAAATTATCTCTTCAGGGTCCCTTAAGGTAATCTCACCATCTGTTAACTGTAGATTCCCCCACTTCCCGAGGTAGGTTCTTAGCAGCCGCATCTGTCCCTTAATCTCTTCAAGAGAAGCTGCGGGTATCTGATTAGCCTCTTTACCTAAGTAACAACCGCGACACGCAAAATCACAACGAGGCATAGCGCCAACAGTGGCCCCACAGCCTTCCTCATTTAAGCCATACATTTGCTGAAGAGTTTGGAACTCCGCGGGAAGCTGGTCCCACTTTTGTTTCAATAAGCTACTAGACATAAAATCTATCTTACAAAGATCCGGTAACTAAAAGTCTATAAACCAATACGAATAGAGGCTAGGTAAAGTTACCAAAACCTGAAATCAGCAAAAACTAACTAAGTGAGGTAGGGGAAAATAAGAGGCTAGCTCTTAAAGAGCAGTCGTACTAAAGCCACAGTCCACAAAGTGAACTTCTCCTGTCACTGCTGAGGAAAGGTCACTGGCGAAGTAAACAGCGGATTTTCCGCAGTCTTCTATCGTTGTCAGCCTTTTTAAAGGAGCTCTTTCTTCAAATTGGCCAAGAAGAGTTTTAAAACTTGCTATTCCTGAGGCAGCTAAGGTTCTAATTGGCCCAGCGCTAATGGCGTTGACTCTAATTCCATCTGTCCCAAGGTCAGCAGCCAATTCTCGCACACTCGCCTCTAGTGCTGCCTTTGCTACTCCCATCAAGCGGTAATTTGGTACAACACTAGTGGCTCCTAGATAGCTGAGCGTCATTATAGAGCCACCTTCATTCATTAGTCTCGCTGCCTGATTCGTAATAGCAACTAAAGAGTAAGCACTAATATCAAGTGCTAGCTTGAAACCGTCCCTTGAAGTTTTATGAAATCTATCTTTTAAGTCGGCTCCATCAGCGAAGGCAACTGAATGCACAACAAAGTCCAAACCTCCCCAGGCTTTTTCAACTTCATTAAACACATTCTCAATATGCTGATCGTTCTGAACGTCACATTCAAGTATCAGTTCAGCTCCCAGCTCTTCCGCCAAAGGACGAACTCTTTTTTCTAGAGCTTCATTAAGATAAGTAAAGGCAAGTTCTGCGCCCTGCTCCTTCATTGCCTGCGCAATACCCCAGGCAATGCTCTTCTTATTTGCCAAGCCAAAGATAATACCTTTCTTACCAGCAAGAATGTTACTGTTTTCCATTGCCTCGGTGCCTCCGGGTGTTTGTTGAGTATATTATTTTGAAAAAGCGATTAGAAAGCTCTAGCTTTCCTTAGCTTCAGTCTTTTCCTCAGGCTTTTTGGCTTCAGCAGCTTCTGCTTTAGCCTCTACCTTTTCGTCGACTTTAGCCTCTTTCTTATCAGCGCTTTTCTTCTCTGGAGTTTTCTTAACTCTACGCTTCTTACGACCGCTATCCTTGGCTTTAACTTCTTCCTTAACGAACTCGATTATCGCCATTTGAGCTTTATCACCCTCGCGAACTCTAGTTCGGAGAACTCGGGTATAACCTCCGTTTCTATCTTTGAAGCCAGGAGCAATTTCAGTGAAAAGTTTATGAACAGCAGTACCCTTGGTCTTAGACTTAGAATCGTGTTTGTTCACCTCAAACAAATAACCCAAGGCCTGTCGTCTCGCGTGAAGAGTATTTTTCTTTCCAAGCGTGACCAATTTATCCGCCACTCTCTTAAGTTCCTTAGCCTTAGGCAAAGTAGTCTCAATTCTATCGTGCAACACGAGAGATGTGGCTAGATTCC
>CALIEE010000237.1 GCA_938022485.1 uncultured bacterium
GGTCTGTCGCCATAAAAACGATACCAAAAGACAATCCTCCAACTATGAAATGCCAAATAGGAGGCATTCCAAACATTGGGTTAGTATCACTACCAATTGCATATAGAAGGCTAGCTGTAAGAAAAGCTCCTATGGTGGTACTGAGCATTATTCTCCAGGAACCTACGCCACTGGCTATAAGAATACCTGCTCCCAATAAACAGGCGAGGGTTGAAGTCTCTCCCATTGAACCCTGGATAGTTCCAAAGAAGCAGCTCAAAAAGTCATAATTTTGATAAACGGCTGTCATTCCATCAGCAGCAGCCATTCCAAGAGCAGATGCACCACTAAAGCCATCAACCGCCGTCCACACTGTGTCTCCAGAAATTTCAGCAGGATAGGCAAAATATAGGAAGGCCCTTGCTGTCAAAGCAGGGTTAAGAAAGTTCTTTCCTGTTCCGCCAAAAACCTCTTTAGCGAAAACAACTCCAAAAATTATTCCGACAGCTACCTGCCAAAGAGGAATAGTAGGCGGCAGAGTCAGTGGATAAAGCATTCCCGTAACCAGGAATCCTTCGTTAATCTCGTGTTTTCTAACGCAAGAAAATATTGCCTCTGTTAAACCACCAGCAATGTTAGCTACTAGAAAAACCGGAATAAAATACAAAGCTCCGTGCACACCGTTCGCTAAAATATTTGAGGGGTCGTAACCGACACCGAGCCAGTCAATAACCGCGGCTCTCCATCCTGTAGTCTCAGTTAAACCCATATCGGCCATGGCTAGGTTCGCCTGATAGCCCGTGTTGAAAAGAGCGAACAGAATACAAGGCCCTAGGGCAAATACTACTGTTATCATCATTCGTTTCAGGTCGAGACCATCACGAACATGAGAAGCACCACTAGTAACTTCACCGGGAGTATACAGAAAAGTGTCAATTGCTTCGTATAAAGGGTAAAGCAGCTCGAGCTTACCGCCCTTGTGAAACTGAGGTTCAATATTGTCGAGAAATCCGCGAAGAGCTTTCATTCCAACTATCCTTCTTTTTCAATTGTTGTAAGCATGTCTCTTAAGAGCGGACCGTATTCCGTCTTTCCGGGACAAACAAAGGTACACAGTCCCAAATCTTCCTCGTCCAGTTCAAGCACCCCAAGCTTCACTCCTGTCTCAAGATCTTTAGACACCAAAGACCGCAGCAAGTAGGTAGGCACTATGTCTAGGGGAACCACATCCTCATACATTCCTATTGGAACCATCGCACGCTTACTTCCGTGAGTGGCGGAACTTAGAGGGAATTTTCGCCCAGGAAACATTGTTGACGCGTAAACTTTTCTAATTGAGAATTTTTCAAATCCTGGCATCTGCCATCCTAGAAGCTCACGCTTATCGTCTTCCTCGATGACAGAAATCTGATTGTGATACCGACCTAAGAAATTTACGGGAAACTTACTAGCATTATGACCAGAAAGAAGCGGGCCTGAAATCACCCTAACAGCACCTTCTTCAAGCTCGTCTCGAATTAAATCGTCAATACAAGCGCCAAGTCTAGCCTTTATCAAGCGAGGATTTTTAACCTTAGGGCCAGCCAAAGCCACAACCCGTTCAGTCCAAAGTTCGCCAGTAAGGAGCAGCTTTCCGATGGCGATCACATCCTGATAACCAACATGCCAAACAGTCTTTTTCTCATTGACTGGGTCAACTAAATGAATATGAGTCCCAACAAGTCCCGCCGGGTGTGGTCCCTTGAATTCGTGGCACTTCACTCTGTCAGTTGCAGGAACTTGAACACCAGAGCCTGGCGCTCTCCCAACAAAAACTTTTCCCTTTGTCAGAGAACCCAATGCTTTTAGGCCATTCTCAAAATCAGTCGCATGCTCACTAATAACCCAATAAGGATCAGGGGAGAGAGCATTAGTATCCATCGCGCTAACAAAAATGGAACTAGGTCTAGAGTCAATTGCTGGCACCCGACTAAATGGCCGAGTTCTAATCGCAGTCCAAAGACCGGACTTAACTAAGATTTCTCTTATCTTGTCTTCTTTTCCAGACTCGAGTTCGCCTGAACTAATGGTTGAAAATTTTTCAGCTGAACGAGAACCACAGCTAATGATAATAGACTTAAAAGCTCTTTTCTCACCCCGGTTAATCGACTGGACCTTACCTGCAGCAGGAGAGGTGAAAATAACACCAGAGTTTTTCTTGTCTTCAAAAAGGGGCTGCCCTATCTGCACACTGTCCCCTTCCTTAACCAGCATAGTAGGCTTCATACCTACATAATCATCACCCAAAAGAGCCACAGTAGAAGCGTCTCTTGCTGGTTGAATCTTCTGGTTGGGCTCGCCCGTAATTGGCAAGTTTAGACCCTTTCTAAGTTTGTGCCTCTTGAATTCACTCATTCTTTAGTCCAGTTTTAACCTCAAAAGTCGCAATTTGCGGGGTATATACGGGATTTCACACCTGTATACAATACAATCCTGACCAATCTTGAAACTAAAATTAGCTTGAAGTTTCCCGATGTTAGTTCAGCCTAGGATCACAGCTATACCTGACGATGTGAGTGCCCGAATAGACTGGGACATGTGGAAAACATCCGAAAATTCTATCACTAATTTCATGCCCTTTGTTGCCCTGGATCTGATTCCAATATCTGCTATTTCTAGTTCTAGATATTTTACCTAGAACCCTTTTTGAGGAGACTGAAAATTGCCATCATTCGATATTGTCTCAGAAGTTGATTTTCACGAAGTTGATAATGCTCTTTCCCAAGTTCGAAAGGAGATCGATACCCGCTACGATTTCAGAGGGGGCAAAAACAAAGTGCAATACGAAGATGGTGTGATCACCCTGATCGGGGATGATGATATGAAAATGGAAGCCATGAGACAGATGCTCAGCCAGAAAATGGCTAAGAGAGGTGTTTCCACTAAAGCTCTAGACTATCAGACCGTTGAAGATACTTCCGGTTCTCAAAAGAAGCAAGTCGTAAAAATAAAGAATGGCATTACGACCGATGAAGGAAAAAAACTGGTCAAACTAATAAAAGACCAAAAACTAAAGAAGATCCAGGCCAGTGTTCAGCAAGAACAAGTCCGAGTTACGGGCCCGAAACGAGACGATCTTCAGGATGTAATGACATTCCTAAAGGATAACGTTAACGACCTGGAACTTCAGTTTACGAATTTTAGAGACTAAGCCGGAGCCTTCTGAGGCTTACCTTCATTTTTTGACTTTTTCTCTTTCGGCGTTGCTTCAGCTTTACTCTTGTCTCCCTTATCTTTTGATGAAGCAATTTTCGTTTCATCATCCGACAAAAACCATAAAGCCGTAACACCCAATGCTGCGATAATTAAAAGCGGGAACGTGAGTTTCCAGAGAATTCCAGAAAAATAACCTACAGCAAATATCATCC